>JAGXII010000147.1 GCA_024635735.1 Christiangramia sp.
GTATGATTCGATGACCGTGCGTGAAAACCTGGAATTCCCTTTAAGGAGGCATAAAAAAAAGCTTCATTTAAATGAAAGTTCTGAGACCCTTGTTCGTGAAGCTTTAAGAAATGTTGGTCTTGAAAATGCTATAGACCTTATGCCTTCAGAACTTTCAGGAGGTATGCAACGTCGTATAGCCCTGGCTAGAGCGCTTATTCTGAAGCCTGAGATCATATTATACGACGAGCCTACTACCGGGCTGGACCCTATTACTTCGAAGGAAATCATTCAGTTAATGAGGAATGTTCAGGACACATACGATACGTCGTCTCTTATTATAACTCACGATGTAGATTGTGCCAGAGTGATCTCTAACAGAATGATACTACTGGTTGATGGTATTAATTATGCTGAAGGAACCTTTGTAGAATTATCGAATTCTAAAGATCCGCAGGTTCAGGCGTTTTTTAAAAATTAGGAATGATGGAAAAATTGACTTCACAAAGAATAAGATTAGGTGTTTTTGTGGTTTTAGGCACGCTGGTACTAATTGCTGCACTTTATTATATAGGCAACAGGCAACACCTTTTCACAAAAATCATTCCTGTTTTTGCTGAATTTGAAAATGTGAATGGGCTGCAAGTAGGCAACAATGTTCGTTATTCGGGTATCAATGTGGGTAATGTTAGCAAAATAGAAATGATTGAAAAATCACGTATTCTGGTTCAAATGATGGTGGAGGAAGAGACCGGAAAATTTATAAAAAAAGACGCGATCGCCACAGTGGGAACAGATGGTCTGGTAGGGAGTATGGTGGTGAACATTTTACCTGGAAAACTGGATCTGGAATCGATCGCCCCGGGAGATACCATTGAATCTTACAGTAGAATTGGAGCCGATGATATGTTATCTACTCTTAATGTTACTAATGAAAATACAGCTTTACTAACTTCAGACCTTTTAAAAATCACTAATAAAATACTGGAAGGTAAAGGAACACTGGGTGTCATGGTAAGTGATTCTACACTGGCCAAAAATATTAAGCAAACCCTGCTCAATCTTCAGGAAACAAGCAAACAGACAACAATAGCCATGAATAAGATTAACCGGGAACTGGACCAGATAAATATAGATGAAAGCCTGGCCGGAACTATTTTGAAGGATACGCTCTCCAGAAATCGAATGGAAAATATTATCAAAAAGCTGGATTCTTCCAGCAGCAATATTGAAGGGATTACCAAAAATGTTGAAACTATAATTCAAAAGATTGATAATGGAGAAGGAGCACTGAATTACTTAACCCAGGATCCGGATTTGGTTAAAAATATAGATACAACCTTATTCAATATCAAGCAATCCTCTATTAAACTGAATGAAAACATGGAGGCAATGAGAAGCAACTTCTTATTCCGTGGTTATTTTAGACGATTGGAGCGCCAGGAAAAACGGAAAATGAAGAAAGCCAGTAAAGACTGACTTTCAGACTAATTTTTTGAAACTTTCTAAGAACTTACATTATTAAGTATTTCCATTTCTTTAGGACTTAATTCAGTTTGTATAGCTTCTTCAAATGATTTAAGATGTCCGGGTTTTGTGGCACTGGCGATAGGAGCTGTTATTCCGGGTCTTTGTATGATCCATCTTAATGCCACTGCCGCCTGCGATATATTATGATGGTCTGATATATCTTTTAAAGCCTTCAGTACTTTTTTACCTTTTTCATTAAAATAATCTTTCAGGAATTTTTCTCTTTCCTTTCCTTTAATATCATCTATACTGCTATATTTTCCGGTAAGGAATCCGCTGGCCAGTGAAAAATAGCTGGTTACTCCCATGTTATTCCTTTTACAGATTTCCTGAAGTTCTCCTTCAAATTTCTCTCTTTGCATCAGGCTGTATTCCGGCTGTGACACCTCATATTTTGGTAGCTTATTATTTCTTGCAGCTTCCAGAGAAGCTTTTAATCTGTCATTAGATATATTGGAAGCTCCAATATATCTCACCTTTCCCTGTTCGATAAGAGTTTGATAGGCCTCCAGTGTTTCCTCTACAGGCGTTTTCCCGTCATCCCAGTGCGTGAAATAAAGATCTATATGATCTGTTTGCAAACGTCTTAAAGAATCCTCTGCGGCCTTTATAATGTATTTTTTAGATATATCCCTGCCTTCTTTTCCAGGATTGGAACCAACTTTAGTAGCAACTGTTAATTTGTCGCGATTCCCCCGATCTTTCATCCATTTCCCGATAATGGCTTCAGATTCGCCTCCACTGTTTCCCGGCGCCCAGTGGGAATATGAATCGGCAGTGTCTATCATATTAATGCCTGTCTCAAGTATTCTATCAAGGAGATTAAAAGAATCCTTTTCATTAACCGTCCACCCAAAAACATTTCCTCCAAATATTATTGGTGCGGTCTTAAGTTTTGTATTTCCTATTTGCTTATAGACCATTATTTCAGTTTTATCTAAAATAATAAAAGCCCTTAAAGGAAAAAGAGGTTTATAAGTAATTAACCATTGTTTTCTGCAGCCACCCCTTAAATAACACTGTTAAGGTTAAAATTAAGTTTGGTTAATTCCTGCCGGGGTTAGTCCCTTTTTTTGCTGATTCTTATGGTTCTTCCTAAAATTAAGAATAACCAGTAAATCAACTAAATCTGTATGGATTAAATGCTGCGCCCGCAATATTTAATTACGGGTCGGCTGCATCAAATAATGGCCATATTGTTGGTCCCGTGATCGTCACTTTCGCCATTGTATCACTGTGGGAAGCTACAGTGGGCGTTCGTAAACTGAATTTTCCCGCCGGGATCTGGTTATTTGCTGCTCCCTGAATACTGGGATACGACAATACAATAGCCATAATTAGTGATATGAGCGTTGGTTTTATGGTCTTCTTTTTTGCAATGCTGAAAGGAACTCTTAAACAGAATTTTGGCGGAGGATGGACTTCACTTTGGCAGAAGGAACCGGAACATATCAAAAAAGCTAAAAATTGAATTATAAAAAATAAAAATTATGAAATCTAATGTCTTTAGTATTTTACTGGTCTTTATGTCATTCAGTCTTTTTGGGCAGCAGGTGGAGGATAAGTTCACATTAACTCCTGCAGGCTTCAACAATTCTGTAATTAAAGAATATCCGGGTAAAACTGATTCAGAATTATATCTATCAACAAAACTTTGGGCAGAACGCACCATTGAAAATACCGAAACTGCAAAAACAAGGGATATAACAGATCAATATCTGGAATATCGTGTTTTTGCGCCACAGGCTTTCAGCATTACCGATGACGGTAATACCTATACGTGGGATTCTATGTTTGATCTGGCTTTTAGATTTACAAACGGAGAAATACGCTATGATGTTGAAATTGTTGAAGTGAGTAGTAGAAAAGCACCTACTTTTTCTATTGTAGGAGGTCTAAAGCAATGGGCGTTTTACAGTCTGGAAAATGAACCATATCCTCTTACCTCTGATGCTCGTAAAACCATGGAGGAAATTGTGAATGATTTTATTAGAGGGGTTTCTGCTTTCGTAAATCGTGATGCTGACATTCCTGATAGCGAAAATGGGCAAAAACAGGATTAGTTTTTAGTAAGTTTCATGACTTTTTTCCTCATGTAATTTTTCCGTTTTCAGCATATCCAGTACCAGCCCGCCCCATGTGAAATTATGGGCGCCATATCCTTCCCCCGTGAAAGGATTGTAATATTCCCGGAAACCACTTTTATCAATGACCTTCTTAATAGTTTCTATTAGATGTTTAGCTTCCTTCATATTCCCGGTTTCCAGAAAAAACTGGTGCATAAACCAGTTATTGAAAATCCATGTGGGACCTCGCCATAAGTACATGGATTGCCCTGGATTAAAGGCGGGATCATTCATGGCTAAGGATGGAATTGGATATTCGCTATGAAATTCTTCTTTATTGTAAAAATGAGTTTCTATAACCTTCTTACATAAATCATCCGGCATTCCATCAATGGTCACCGGAAAAAAAATAGTGGGAGTTAAAACCTTTAGTTTTGTATTGTCTTTTCCGTATACATCATAAAAGGCTGCATCCTCTTCATCGTAGTTTAAATCTATTAGTGATTTCCGAACACGCTCAAATAATTTTAAGTACTTATTTTTACCATCTTCATCTCCTGCGGCCTCACATAACTGTGCCATGTCTTGCAGATTTTGAATGTAGATCGTATTAAATCCTACGTCCTTCACCAGGAACTTATTTCTCTTTTTGATCTTTTCATACTTATAATCTCTCCAGAAATTCCTGAAATCAATTCCGACCACTTTCCAGAAAAGTTTCTTGTTAGCCTTTCCATGATTAAAACCAACTACAGGATCATAAGATGCTTTCCAGTCCATTCCTGATTCAAAAGGAGATATAATAGAAAGCAAGCCATCATCGTCAAAATCACGGTTTTTTTCAAGCCATTCATAATACTTCTTCAGCTTAGGTAACATTTCATGGAGATATTCTTCATCCTTTGTTTCTTCCCAGATCTTCTGAAGGGCTTTTGCTACCATAGGCGGCTGAATTAGGGAACTCATATGTGTTCTAAACAGGTCGCTACCAAGGCCTATTCTGTTCTGAAAAATATCGGTAATTCTGGCGGGAAGAATATTGTTCCAGTAATGAATATGACCTACAAAACCATCTTCTTCCTGCATGGCAAACTGGGTGCGCAAACAGTCCTTTGCCACTTTAGTATCCCCAAGAGCACATAGAATGAAAACGTGGAAACAGGTATCCCAGAAATACTGATAACTGTAAGATTTAGCTGAAGGTTTTATAAAGGTGTAAGCCGTTTTTTTGCTTTTGCTGTATCCCTTTACCAGATTATTCAGAAGAATATCCTGAACCTTTTTAGAGAGCTCTTTTTCATCCATTAATACCCGTTTTTTGGTTCTTTATAATTGAAAAGATTTTATTTGTGGAATATCATCTTCATCAAGGCGGTTCCAATGAGTGTTCCACCAATTAGAGCCAGTGTTTTTTTATGGTCATACAAAGTATCATAGATACTGTAGTTTTGAGCCTGCTCGTCAAAATCACCATGAGAGCCCTGATCTCCCGGAACTGGCTGATATAGATTGTCCTGCCTGTTTTCATCTTCGGGTTGATTGGTTAGCTGTCCGCTAATACCGTTTTTAGCCATAAAATGATCCAGATATTCCGGCACCAGTTTATTTCCCCAAACCGTTTGAACCGTTGAAAACCCTACCATTCTAAGTCTTTCTCCAGATTCGGCAACTTCTACCACAGCTCTTGCCGCAACTTCAGGCTGGAAGATTTGTCCCATTGGCTTGGGCTTTTTATTGAATCTTGTTTTTACCCAGCCAAACTGAGTGGTATTCATTGCAGGTAAATGAACTATAGATAAATCTACATTAATTCCATCATGCATTAGTTCAGCTCTTAAGGACTCAAAGAATCCCTGGATGGCATGTTTTGAAGCACAATATGCCGATTGTAATGGAATTCCTCTAAAAGAAAGAGCTGATCCAATAAGGATTATTTTTCCGCAATTTCTGTTTTTCATTTTTTGCAATGCCGCGAGCGTTCCGAATACCTGCCCCAGGTAGGTAACATCTGTGACTCTTTTATATTCATCCGGCTTCATATCCATAGCCTTGCTGAATACGCTAACCATGGCATTGTTAATCCAGATGTCAATAGGCCCCAGATTTTCCTCGGCAAAATCGGCCGCTTCAAACATTTGCTGTGAATTCGCAACATCGGCTTCATAAACCCATGCCTTTCCCCCCAGAGCCTCCACCTCGGTTTTCGCTCCCGCCAGGCCGTCCTTCCCACGGGCTATTAAGAGAATCTTCGCTCCCTGCTTTGCAAATTCTTTTGCAATCGCACGTCCTACACCTGCTGATGCTCCGGTTATTACTACAACTTTATTTTTCATGGTTTAAAATTTTATAAATTAAATTATCCAATTAATACATTTTAATTATGTACTGAAGTGTGTATTAAAATGAATTAGATTGAAGGTTTATCCGGTGCCAAAAAGATATACCGGTCGATCCAGATAAAACCGTAATTTAAAATTAGACAATTAATAAGGTTACAGTCGAATCTTTAAGAAAGTTTGACGTTAGATTTTACTATTTTGACTTTTATTTAATAGTCCTGCCGGGAACAAGATTCTCTTAATTATAAATAGTTGTCCAAAAGGGCGTTAAATTAAAATCTTTCAAAAAGAATAAATTTCTTAGAAGAATCTTAAAATAGAATAGAGGTTATTTACATTCACTTATCTTGGCTGGCATGTTGCTAAATGGATCTTTTCTTTTCCTTAAAGCTGCATCCGGTGCAGTTACGGTAAGCCCCTATATTTGGGGTGGCTTTCTTCTTTTTATTGGTATATTACTCGTGGTAGATCTTAAACTGGTTATGCAGGAACCTCATAAGGTATCTACTAAAGAAGCGGCGATTTACAGCGCGGTTTGGATTAGTATTGGAGTCTTATTTACCGGAGTTATATGGATCTGGCAGGATTCTGTCGCAGCCTCAGAATATATTACCGGTTATCTCATAGAAAAGTCGCTATCTATGGATAATGTTTTTCTTTGGGCCGTTCTTTTTGGTTATTTCAAGGTGCCGGAAGAATATCAATACAAAGTACTTTTTTGGGGAATATTCGGAGCTTTGGTAATGCGCGCCGGATTTATTTTTGGCGGAATAGCCCTCCTGAATTCTATAGACTGGATAATATATGTTTTTGGAGCCATTCTGCTTTTTACAGCTTATCGAATTTTTGTGAGTGATAATTCGGGGATAGAACCGGAAAATAACAAAATAATCAAATGGATCAATAAGCAATTGCCGCAAACCGAGAAATATGAAGAGGATAATTTTTTCGTAATAAGGAATGGAAAGAAAATGGTCACACCCTTATTCACCGTAATTATTATTATAGAACTAACCGACGTGATCTTTGCAATTGATTCTATCCCGGCAATTCTTTCTATTACTCGTAATGAATTTATTGTTTTTAGTTCTAATGCATTCGCGATTTTAGGTTTGAGAGCGCTTTATTTTCTTCTGGCCGATATGAAGGACCGCTTCACCTATTTGAATGAAGGCCTTGCGGTAATTCTAGGGTTTGTTGGGATTAAATTTCTTATTAGTGAATGGGTGAAAATACCAATCTGGACCTCTCTGGCCTTTATCGTGGTGGTGTTAACCCTTGCTATTTTTCTATCATTGAAGGACGATAAAAAGGAATAAAAAAATCCCTCCATTTCTGAAGGGATTTATAAGGATAACGAGATATGGATTTGAATCCGAATCTCTTTTTCTGGTTTTATTTTAAGATCAACATCTTAGAAAAATAATAGTTTAAATCTGGTTGATCACATTTTTTAGCTTATCCCCAATTTCTGAGGCGATTTTCTCCAAATCCTTATTTTTTACTGCTTGCATTGATGCCATCGGGTTTACTGCTGCTACTTCTATTTGTCCATTTTCTAATTCCTGAACAATTACATTGCAAGGTAACATAGTACCAATTTTATCTTCGGCCTTTAAAGCCTTATGTGCATAAGGAGCATTGCAGGCGCCCAGAATTTGATATTTTTTAAAGTCAACATCAAGTTTTTTCTTCAGGGTTTCTGTTACATTTATCTCTGTTAATACACCAAAGCCCTCCTTTTCCAGTTCATTGGTAACTGTTTTAATCACCTCATCAAATTCACCTTTTACTGTTTTTGCAAAATAGTACTCCATAATTCACTTTTTTCATTTAAAATCTTGATAAAGATAAGGCTATTAGAATAATCTTTTAGTAACGATTGTTACAATAAGAGAATGTATATCCGTTTTTAGTCGTAATAGTTATCTCGTCACCCTGAATTTATTTCAGGGTCTCAATTTATAATGAGGATTTATAGTGTTTTAAGATTCTGAAACAAGTTCAGAATGAAGCACTTTAATTTAGGAACTCAATTCACCGAAGTTTAAACAGTGTTATAAAATAAAAAAAATCCCTCCTAGTGAGTTAGGAGGGAAGTGTAGCGAGACCGAGATTTGAACTCTGGCGGATATGAATCCTGCTATAGATAAAGCGGAAGAATTTCCTTTCTAATTTGAAGCCTTCCCTGACCGGATTTTAAAAATTTCTCCCTGGTCATCGCGTCTTTTTTAGAATTATGAAATTCAGTTAATACCACAATCCAGGGCCGGTATTTCACTGTGTAACCTTTATTAGCGAAATGATTATGAGAATAAAATCTTTGGATCAAAGAGGAAGTGTATCCGATATAAATTTTATCGAATTTTTTAGAATAGAGCACATAGGTGACAAATTCCTGCATATAAAAAATCCCTCCTAGTGAGTTAGGAGGGAAGTGTAGCGAGACCGAGATTTGAACTCGGGACCTCCGGGTTATGAA
>JAGXII010000148.1 GCA_024635735.1 Christiangramia sp.
ATACAATCCAGCGCTGCGGAAAGCTCGCGGAGTATGGTATACGCCGCAGCCTGTGGTGAATTTTATCGTTCGCGCAGTAGATGATATCCTAAAGGAAGAATTCAATCTCCCGCAAGGTCTGGCTGATACCAGCAAAACAAAGGTAACAGTTAAAGTGCCAACGCATGATAAACGTTATGCCGGCGGAATGAGGGAGTATGAGCATGAAGTACACAGAGTGCAGATCCTTGACCCTGCCACGGGAACCGGAACATTTCTGGCTGAAGTAGTAAGGCAAATCCATAAGAAATTTGAAGGCCAGCAAGGTGTTTGGACCCGTTACGCATCAGAACACCTTATCCCACGTCTGAATGGATTTGAACTGCTTATGGCGAGTTATGCCATGGCACATCTTAAAATGGATATGCTGCTCACAGAAACCGGCTACAAACCCACCGATGATCAACGCTTCCGTATATTTTTAACCAACTCTCTGGAAGAAGCGCATCCCGATACCGGAACGCTTTTCAGTTCCTGGCTTTCCGACGAAGCCGACCAGGCAAATGCCATAAAACGGGATACGCCGGTGATGTGCGTGATAGGGAATCCCCCTTATTCAATTAGCAGCACAAACAAAGGAGAGTGGATAGAAAAATTAACTGCTGATTATAAAAAGAATTTGAATGAAAGAAACATCCAACCTCTTTCCGATGATTACATTAAGTTTATTCGGTATGGGCAGCATTTTATAGAAAAAAACGGTGAAGGAGTATTAGCATACATTTCAAACAATAGTTTTATTGATGGCCTTATTCACCGCCAAATGCGGAAACATTTACTGGAAGGTTTCGACAAAATTTACATTCTTGATTTACATGGAAGCTCTAAGAAAAAAGAAAAAGCGCTTGATGGTTCAAAAGATGAAAACGTATTTGATATTATGCAGGGAGTCTCCATTAACTTTTTTATAAAGACTGGAAAAAAAGTTAAAGATGGGTTAGCTGATGTTTTTCATTACGATTTGTTCGGTAGAAGGGAATTAAAATATTCTTTTTTAAACAATAACTCTTTAAAGTCTCTTAATTGGATCTTATTACACGCAAGCGCACCTAATTATTATTTTGTTCCTAAAGATTTTAAAAATCAAGAAGAATATAATTTCGGATTCAAAATTTCTGATTTAATGCCTGTCAATGCTTGTGGAATAGTTACGGCCAGAGATTTTTTAACTATACATTTTTCTAAAAAAGAAATTCAAAAGACTTTATCAGATTTTCAGTTTTTGGATGAGAGCAATTTTAGAAATAAATACAATGAGAAAAAAGATAGTAGGGATTGGACATACGAGAAGGCCAAAGCAGATATTATTTCTGAAAAGGGTAGTTATGTAAATATCCAACATCGCCCTTTTGATAATAGATACACCTATTACACCGGCAATACAAAAGGTTTTATGTCCTACCCCCGGAATGAAATTATGAAAGAATTTATTGGCAAAGAAAATATTGCTTTAATTGCGCCAAGACAACTACAAAGCGATTTCCATCACGTATTTCTTACTAATATAATGTGTGATGGAAACATTACTTCCAGTGCAAGACTATTTGGTGCTGGGTATGTTTTCCCTCTCTACCTCTACCCCGAAACTTCCGAACAACAATCCACAGACAACGAGCAAAAGCGAACTCCAAACCTAAACCAGGAGATACTTTCAAAAATAGAAGAAAGCCTACAGCTTACTTTTGTTCCCGAAAAAGAAAACGGCGGCAATGTTTGTATGGCAAATGCAGAGGAAGTCAGCAATGACTTCAAAACCACCTTCACACCTATAGATCTGATGGATTATATCTATGCAGTGTTACATTCCCCGGAGTATCGGGAGAAATACAAAGAATTCTTAAAAATTGATTTTTCCAGAGTTCCTTATCCGCAGGATTCCGAAAATTTCTGGAAACTGGTAGAGTTGGGTGGGGAATTGCGGCAATTGCATTTACTGGAAAGTCCATTGGTGGAAAAGCGCATCACCGGCTATCCTGAAGATGGGGACAATATCATCACCCGTAAAATCACCAAAACCAGCCCTGGCTACGAACCGGATTCAGAAACCCACGGTGAAGTTTGGATCAACGAGCAGCAATATTTTGACAATGTACCTTTAATTGCCTGGGAATTCTACATTGGCGGCTATCAACCTGCTCAAAAATGGCTAAAAGACCGCAAAGGCCGGGAACTAAGTTTTGAGGACATCCTGCACTATCAGAAAATGATCGTCGCGCTCACAGAGACTGATAGGCTGATGAAGGAGATTGATGAGGTGGGTGTGGTCATTAGGGAGGAACAAAAGGAAAAAGTTAAGATCAAAGATTAGAGGAATGCATGAAACCAGGAACGTATATAGGTAGTTGTTTTCTACCTAACAATCCACAGAAGACCTTTGAGTCCGCTCGTTTAGTGGTTGACGAAGAATCCTTTGAACTGGAAATATCAAATAAGGATCTTGGCTATATCGACAGAGAAATAATTTGCGGGACTTTTAATGGAATTGGGTCAATAACTCTGGCCAATTGTACCCTCTTTTCTGGACAAGGCGGAAATGGCGGAAATTTTCTAAAATTTCGTGCAGAATTCTGTCTGGATGGCCATTTTCGAAGCTCTGAGGAACTGGTTTTTCAAGAGGTAAATGTCTTTATTCCTGCACTTTTTAAATGGCTACAAATTCACAGCATTAAAACCAATCTAATGTTTGCTGATGACAAGTTTGTAAGTTTGGAAGAACCGGAAGACATTAAGGTTTGTGAAGTAAATGGATTTGTTCTAAAATTTATCTTTTACTACTCCTATAACGTAAGGATCCGTGATGGAGAGATAACGTTAAGAGAGGGTGCTGGAATAAACTTTAAATCAACAAGCTCGGGTAAGCACCTAAGGGAGTACGTGGGTATTATAGCTAATTTCAGAAAGCTACTCTTTTTTCTTACTAATTTAGACTGCGGTGTAGAGTCGACTGTTCTTTTTCAAGATTCTGAATCTCCCGCAAATCTTCACACAAACCAGTTCAAGCCCTTTCATCCCTCGACCAGCTTACTAAGAACCACAACCTATCAAAACCTTAAAAAGAATTTAGAAAATATGGTCTCTATTTGGTTTAATGACAATCGGATCCATATAAGCTTAGACTTAATTTTAGAAAAATCGGTAAATACCGGATTAAGTAGAGAAAATTTCTTTTTAAACAGTTGTTTTGCTCTTGAAACCTTCCACAGAAATTTTCAGGATTATAGTCTTATGCCCCAAGGTGAATTCCGGAAGCTCAAGGAAAAACTTCTGAAAGATCTGAATCCTGAAGAAACTGAATTTGTAAAGAACAGATTGAGCCATTTTAATTCCCCCAGTTTTAAAGAAAGATTATTGGCTTATAAAGAAGATTTTATTTCCTTAATTCCTCTGGATTTCGATGTTGAAAAATACATAACCACTATTGTTCGCACCAGAAATTTTCTCGTCCATAGAAGTTCCCAAAAGACTGTTTTTGATAGCTTTGATTTACTTTATGCAGCCATTTATATTGAAGGAATTGCAAAATTTCAGATTCTAAAATTTTTAGAAGTAGACGGAAAGCTAATCCAACAAGAATATAAAAAGATGCAAGAGGATCTAACCATGAAATACAGATTGAACAGGATTAGGGAACCTCGAGAAACACCTGTTCACTTTCAAGCTTGAACTAAGTACAGTTCCCAGGTGAGATAATAGCTGTTGCAATCGCCGTTGCAGGCTTTCGACATTTCCGTTGCAGAAAAAGCCGTTGGTGCCGTTGCATACGGGTGGAGTGGGTGATTTTCAGATCATTTTCGATACAACTGCAAATCCAATGCCGTTGTTGCCGTTGATGTCTCTAAAATTCCCTTGCCTCCTATTGTGGAAAAAAAGGACAAATAATTCTATTTTCAACAAAATCCAAAAGGCAAGAGGGATGAAGTCACACTCTCCACCCCTCTTCATTAAAATGCCTATTTATTGTCTAGTGTTTTTCTACGGCTACAATCCAGCTAATGGTTGAATGCCAGATCAAGAATGGGTAACCGGTAGATGAATACTTACTTCTACATCTTCGCATTCTCCTTCTTCATCAGGTATTTCTGTGATCAAAACTGTGAAAAATCTTTCCATCTTTTTAATTCAACACTTTCAAACATGAGATGAAGAAAACCATATCTTGTACCGGGAACCGGATCCATATTACCCTCTAAATCTTGTGGAGGTAATATAATATGTGTTTCTATTTTATCCTGGCTTAAGTCGGAAATATTTTCATCCAGGTTGGTAAGTAAATTTAGATTTTCATCTCTCACTTTACCAGTCACCATAATGTGAACCAATCGATTTTCTGCCAGCACATTACCATTTCCATCTTTTAGATCTGCCGTTCCCCAGAGGGTAATGTAAGATGTTAGTTTCGGCATTAAACCGGTACCAATTCCAGTATTGCCATGCATTTCCATATTTTGCCCAACACCTCCGAAGAAAGTATGGTCACCGCTGCCTTCTGCTTTATGAATGACATTAATATCATTTATTACAAAAGATTTTCCATTTTGACGTTGATAATCAAGGTTGATCTGTAACACTGCATCCTTTGAATCTTCAGAATCTCCCTGCGTTATATCCCTCACATGAAGTCTATAGGATCCGGCACCTATGGCAATTTCATTTGAAAATGGAGTCGGGGACATTTCTGGAAAAATGGCAGATGGACCTGGAAGTATTTCATAGGCCAATCTATAATCCCGTTGTCCTTCTTCAAGCTTTACTTTTTCAAACATCAGGTGTAAAAATCCATGATCTGTTCCCATTACGGGACTAAAGTTTCCCTGCATGTCCTGAGGCGGTAGAATGACATGTGTTTGAACATTTCTAAAATTATAATCTGACTGATCCTCTTCTACGCTTGTTATCAGGTTTAAATCTTCATCACGTACGTTTGTTGTCGTCATGATGTGCACTAATCTATTAGAATCTAGAACTTCCCCGGTTTCGGCATTCTTTAGATCGGTAGTTCCCCAAAGGGTAATGTAAGAAAGCAATTTCGGCATTAAATGATTTCCTATACCGGTATTTCCATGCATCACTTCATTCTGCCCTACACCACCAAAAAAAGTATGATGACCAGCACCCTCAGGTTTGTGGATTACTCTTATTTCGTCTATTAAAAAAGTAGTCCCATCATTTCCAGTAAATTCAATATTTACAGATGTGACCGCATCCTGGGAAGTCTCGGAATCTTCCGAATCCACATTGGAAACCTCAAATTTATAGGAGCCTACGGTTTCTTCAATATTGTTGGAAAAAGGTGTTGGCGACATGGAAGGATCAATAGCTGCCGGTCCCGGTAGCACCTCGTATACGAGGCCGTCTTCTGAACTTGAACTTTTGGTAAACCTGACTAGCTCAGGGTAACTTACTGATGAAGAATTTTCAGGAAAGGTTCGGGAATTTTTGGCTTTGTTAGATGTTGACAAGTCATAGTTCAATTCGTTCCCATGATCCAACGTGTCCAGGTTGTCTTTTTCACAACCTATAAAAAATAAAGCGGTAATAATAATTGATAAAGTTGAATACCTCATGTCTATAAATTTTTTGGTGTTAATAATATTAGACTTTTCTTGTTGGTGAAAAAAGTGGTTCTTTCTGGGGGATCATCATGCTAAGCAACTGTTAATCAATGCTCAATAGCCCCTAATTTACACCAAACAAGAAACTAAAAGTGTCAGGAAAATGACATTTAATAATCCTGTGCAAAAGATAACCTGATTAAATCCAGTTCCGAAACAAATTGAAATTTCTTTTTCAGGCTATCATGGTAAAACAATACCCCTGTAGTACTATTAAACCCTAGGGTTTAACAAAAACAGGAGCCGGGAATGTCAAGATTGTGACAAATACATCTATAGAAAATCTTAAACTTTATTAAAATTTTTGATGTTTACCAATGGTACAGGAAACCTTAAGTAAGGTCTTACCTAATAAGGCGTCTAAACACTCCTAATCTTTTACAACCAAAAATGTCGAAGTCATGAAAAACCACCTCATCCTTGAAACTCTTAGAACTGATAAAGACAATTCTTTTAAGTTGATCTATGAGAAATATTACGGCTTGATTGAATACCACGTGCTACGCAATAGTGGTGACAGTGATGATGCCAAAGATCTTTTCCAGGATGTAATGATCGTACTGGTCGAAAAGTTGGAAAGGGATGATTTTGTCTTGAGTGCAAAACTGAAAACCTATATCATGGCTATTGCTAAGAATCTTTGGTTGAAAAAACTAAGTACTTCAGGAAAAAAGGAAACCTGGGATTACCGTCATGAAAAAGATCTGTTTCAGGAAATGCAATTATCTATTGAAAAAGAAACTACTTATGCTGAAAAGCTACAGCATCTTTTCACCAAAATGACCAGCCACTGCCATAAACTGCTGGATGATATTTATTACAAGATGAAGTCAATCCTTGAGATACAGAAGGAGTATGGTTATTCCACAAAGCATAACGCCCAGAATCAAAAACATAAGTGTGTACAGCAGCTGCGTGAGCTAAAAGACCAATCTTAATTTTTTTTACTCTTCGGGTGATTTTTTTTAAATACGGGTATAAAGTGATAGAAAACAAAAGTTTATATCATGAAAACCCCGGTAAAAGTTACTCAGTCTTTAGCATTTCAAAAGAACATTCAAAGTTCTCCCGTTCAGAGTTCAGGTGTAAATGAACATCTGAGCCTTGCCCCCTATTTGAGGATCAAACCAATTTTTTCTCTGAACTTATTTCCCTCTGTAGTGAAAATCTTCAGACGGATTTCTACCTGCAATTTCTTCTACACCTCTATTGATGCATATGAATTCTTTTCAGAAGTTAGGAAGGAGCCGTTAAAACTTCATTACACTGAAGAATTACGATCCCTTGAGCTTACTCTTGCCTTAGTCCAGATTAACAGAAATATTTTGAATCGCTGAAGTGAAACCGTTCCAAACCTACTTTAGTCTTGGTTATTGTATAATCTTTAATATTTACAGCTATGAAAAAGTTATTTATTTTGATGCTGGTTGTTTTTAGCACAGCCACTCAAGCGCAGGAAATCACCGAATTAAAGGAAGCTATTATTATAGCTCCTAATGCCCGCCAGGTATTAAATGGAAATTCGGATCTTACTTTTATTGTACGCGAAGATTCTTACGCCGAATTTTCCAAAGATCCTATAGCCTTCATGAAATCCAATTTTGATATTTTCGAATTTATCAAATTTACATCCGATGAGAAATACGATTCTTACCTGGTCACTTTTCAAAGCTCTAAAGGCCGACTGGAAGCTGACTTCGACAAGGATGGAAGTTTGAAAAAGAATACACAATGGTTCTATGATGTGGAACTGCCAACAGAAATAAAGAACATTCTGGCTTCCGATCATTCAGGGTACACGGTGGAGAAAAATAAGTATTTCTCTAAAGGCAAAGGAGAATCTTCAGAAAAAGCTTACTACAAGATCAAGCTGGTAAACGGCAACGATTTTAGAAGGATAAAGCTGGATCCGGCAGTGATAAACAGAGGAGAGCTGGCAGCAAATTAACATCGAGCCTAACATTTGAGACTATTGCAACGGTTTTGTAACGCTACCCCTATTTTGTTTCTATTTCGTCTTAGGTGCGTTTAAACTTTGAACCTCCTGGGCGGAACCAATGAATAGCGTTATCTGGCTTTGTGATGGTCTCTTTTTAATTAATCCAGTAGAAAGTCGAAAAAAAAATAATCAAACGGGTGATTTTTTAGAGAAACTGGTATTAAG
>JAGXII010000149.1 GCA_024635735.1 Christiangramia sp.
ACATTATATTGAATATTCTCTTTCATTCTTTTTGCCAGTTCCCTTGGAAGCATATCATTTCCTCCTTTAAGCGTAAACGGCGTTCCTCCCATAAAAAGACCGGCATCAGATACGGCCATAGAAAGTCCAGAAGTTTCATCAGGTTTAGCGGCAAACCACTGGGTCTTTTTAAATAATTCCACCGCGCCATCACTTGCTCCCTGTTGTTTTAAATATTCTGCCAGAGAAATTTGATCCATTTTAATCAGTGGCGGCTGATCCCAGTTTTTGGGATCACTTACTTCCGGCGGTAAGGTTTTCAGAATATAATTAACCACCATTCCCATTGGACCCATTTTTTGTTCCTCGGGAGTAAGATCAAAAGGCCATTCTACAGTTTCGTCAGGGCCTACGGTAAAAGATTTTCCATTAAGGTGATAGGTTACCGCTTTTTCGGGCATAGGCCAGGGAAGCCTTTCAAGTTTGAATTCCTCAATAAATTTTAAGGCATGAGTATAAGAAGATGAATAACCTGCAGCTCCCTCTTCTGCATATAAACCTTCGGCGAATGGTTTTCTTAATGTCGAAACCCTTCCTCCGGGACGGTTTCGGGCTTCGAGTATAGTAACATCATGACCTGCTTTTTTAAGTTCCCACGCAGCTCCAAGACCGGCAAGGCCAGCTCCCAGTACAAGAATTTTCTTTGGATTATTAGTTTTCCCGATAAGAAAGTTTTGAGCAGAAAGCGCTCCCGGAAAAAGAATACCTGTTCCCAGAGCACCAAGTCCCAATTGTTGAACAAACATTTTTCTCGAAATGTGATTTTTTTCTTTTTTCTCCATTGTGTTGATTTTAATAGTTAGATAAATGGTCGTAGGGAATTAACAAAAGGAAAAACGCAACCTAACCAGTTGATTTTTAGAATGTAGGGATGAATAAAAATAAGGAAAAAATGGAGAATTTCCAGAAATATTCTATAAGAAGCTGACTTTTATAGATAACTTACCTGTCCTGGTATATAACCCGTTAATTTTAGACCATAAAATAAGTCGGGTTTTGTAATTTATTCTTTTTTAACCAGGGGTTTTAATACTTTCCACACATTTTCAGAAACGATCTTCTGACCTTTTATAGTGGGATGAATTCCATCCTGCTGATTCAATTCAGGAATTCCCGCAACATCTTCCAGCAGAAAGGGAATTAAAAAAACATCATTTTCTTCAGCCAGTTCAGGAAAAATATTTTTGAATTGAGAAGTGTAGTCCTGCCCCATATTTGGCGGAATCTGCATACCGGCTAATACAATTTTAGTTTCGGGATTTTTCTCCCGTACGGTATCTATGATTTCCTGAAGGTTTTTGCGGGTTTCGTTGAGAGGAATACCCCTTAAGCCATCATTAGCACCCAGCTCCAGAACAAAAATATCCACATTCTGGTTGAGAATCCATTCCAAACGATTCTTCCCGCTGGCCGTAGTCTCCCCACTCAATCCGGCATTAACTACCTTATAATCAAGATTAAGAGAATCCAGCTTTTGCTGAATCAAAGCCGGGAAAGATTCATCGGTTTCCAGTCCGTATCCCGCCGTCAGGCTGTTTCCAAAAAACAGGATAACCTTGCTGTTATCCTTTTGTTCGTTTTTTTGTAATACAGTCTCTTTATCTTTAGACTTCTTTTGTTCCTTTTCTGAATCCTTACAGGAAGCAAAAACAAACAAGAGGGACATGGAAAATAAGAGTAAAAAGCTTCTCATAATGAATAGGTATTTTTTAAAATCATTTCTTTATTTTGCTTGTTTCAATAAAGAAACTCAAAAGCCTGAAGATGTCAAAGATATTAAACGTTCGAAACCTGACGAAAACTTATACCAGCGGGAATAAAGAATTAACCGTTTTGCAAGATATTAGTTTTGAGGTTGAAAAAGGAGAAAGCTTTGCCATTGTAGGACCTTCAGGTAGCGGAAAAACCACTTTACTAGGTTTGTGTGCCGGGCTCGACAGGCCCGATTCAGGTGAAATTGAATTATGTGGCACATCTTTAACTCCCCTTTCTGAAGATGAGCGGGCATTACTTAGAAACCAGAAAGTAGGTTTTGTTTTTCAGAATTTTCAGTTATTATCAACCCTTACGGCGCTTGAAAATGTCGCTGTCCCACTGGAACTTCAGGGAAATAAAGACGCATCTAAACTAAGTAAAGAATTGCTGGATAAAGTAGGCCTGGGGGACCGTTTTCACCATTATCCCTCACAGCTTTCAGGAGGAGAACAACAGCGGGTAGCGCTCGCCAGAGCTTTCAGTAATAATCCTTCTATATTATTCGCCTATGAGCCTACCGGAAATCTGGATGAAGAAACCGGAAAAAAAGTTGTGGATCTTCTTATTGAACTTAACAGGATATCTGGCACCACCCTGGTAATTGTTACTCATGATATGGACCTGGCCCGAAAAACGGAACGGATCCTGAAATTAAAAGGCGGAAAAGTGATAGAAACCCAGAAGATAGGATAATGAAAAAAAACAGAACTTCTGCCGGCTTCAAATGGATTCTAAAAATGGCATGGCGTGATGGCAAAGCCAGCAGTCGAAAATTAATGCTATTCATGGCCTCCATTATTCTTGGAATCGCCGCAGTAGTTTCTATCCAGTCTTTCAGCAATAATTTACGTGAGAATATAGCTCTGCAGTCTAAATCTCTTATGGGAGCCGACTATATTATTGATAGTGATAATCCTATTAATCAAAAGGTTTCGGGTATAATTGATTCCCTTGGAGGTGCAAATGGTGAAGAAATAAGCTTCGCCTCCATGGCTGCTTTCCCGGAAGCCGATAAAACAAAGCTGGTACGGGTTCGCGGAATTAAGGGCGATTTTCCTTTCTATGGAGATTTAGAGACGGAGCCGAAGGAAGCGGGCAAAAATTATCAAAATCAAAATGCTGCTCTTGTTGATGCAACCGTAATGCTTCAGCTGGGAATTACTCCCGGTGATAAAATTAAAATTGGAAATGTCATTTTCCCTATAGCCGGTGCGCTTAAATCTGTTCCCGGGAGTTCCGGCGTATTTAGCTCCATTGCCCCTCCTGTATTGATTCCTTATAAATTTATAGAAGAAAGCGGCCTCGTTCAAACAGGAAGCCGAATTGATTACAAATATTACTTTGTAGCTCCGCCAGAAATGGACATGGAAAAGCTGGATAAAGATTTAGATCCTGTCCTTGATGCTGCGGAAGCCGATTTGGACACACATACTTCTACCAGTGAAAGAATGGGAAGGCGATATGAGAATTTTGGCAGGTTCCTTAATCTTGTGGCTTTTATTGCACTTTTACTCGGATGTGTGGGAATTTCCAGTGCCATCCATATTTATATAAAAGAGAAATTAAAAGCGGTGGCCGTTCTTAAATGTCTTGGGGCAAGCCGCAGACAAACTTTTCTCATATTTCTTACCCAAATTGCGGCAATGGGATTACTGGGAGGAATTGCAGGAACCGCTATTGGCCTTTTATTGCAACAATTATTCCCGCTAATCCTGGACGATTTTCTACCCGTAGCAGTTGATGTGACTTTTCAGCCAGGTATCATCTTTATGGGATTGTTGTTGGGATTGGTCATGTCCGTCCTATTTGCGCTTTATCCACTAATTGGCACCTTATACATTTCTCCTTTAGAGGCTCTAAGGGTGCAGGGGAAAAGGCACAAAAAATCAAAGCGAGCAGGGATCCTGGTTTTATCGGGGATCTTTTTGTTTATTTTTCTATTCGCTCTCTGGTTACTGGAAGACCCTCAATATTCACTTTCCTTTCTTTTAGGGATCATTATTACCTTTTCGGTGCTTGCTGGAGTCGCCCATTTATTTATGGCAGCCATTAAAAAATATTTCCCTACTTCCTGGGGTTTTATCGCAAGACAGAGCTTACTCAATCTATTCAGGCCGGAAAATCAAACCCTGATCCTGGTTCTAGCAATAGGCCTGGGAACTTTTTTGATCAGCACCCTTTATTTCACAAAAGATTTACTATTATCACAGGCTTCACTGGACGATCAGGCCAGTAGCCCGAATATGATATTACTGGATGTTCAACAGGAGCAAAAAGATTCTGTGGCCAGTACTATTGAAAATAATAAACTTCCGGTGCTTGAAAATATTCCTATCGTAACAATGAGGGTGGAAAGTTTAAATGGAAGGTCGGTAAATGATATCAGAAAAGATTCCACTTCCGGAATTAATGGCTGGATTTTAAGCCATGAGTTTAGAACCACTTACAGAGATTCTTTAATACCGTCTGAAACGCTTGAGGAAGGAATCTGGAAAGAAAGATCTTCGGCCAAAGAATACGTTCCAATTTCAGTTAGCCGGAACTTTGCCGACGATGCAAAAGTTAAAGTTGGAGACACCGTAAGTTTCAATATTCAGGGTGTATTACTGGAAACCGTTATAGGTAGTATTAGACTGGTGGACTGGAGTCGCATGCAATTAAATTTTTCCATTGTTTTTCCTACCGGAGTTCTTGAGAAAGCTCCACAATTTCGAATTCTCACTACTAAAGTACCTGACGAGGAAAGTTCAGCCAATTTGCAAAAGGAACTTGTTCAAAAATTTCCGAATGTTTCCATTCTGGACTTACGGCAAATACTTTCAGTTATAGAAAATATTTTAAATAAAATCTCCTGGCTGATCAATTTTATGGCTTTCTTTAGTATTCTCACCGGGATTATCGTTTTAATAGGAGCTATTCGAACGAGCAAGTATCAGCGTATAAAAGAGAGTGTTCTCTTAAGGACTTTAGGCGCGAAAAGCAGTCAGATTTTAAAAATACTTGCTTTGGAATACATGTATATAGGGATTATAGGGGGATTATCCGGAATCCTACTCTCTTTGCTGGGGAGCCAGTTACTGGCATATTTTGTTTTTGACACTACTTTTATTCCGTCTCTGGTTCCATTCATTATTTTACTTCCGGGAATAATCCTACTTGTACTAATTATTGGCCTGTTAAACAGCCTTAGTGTGATCCAGAGTCCGCCATTGGAAGTTTTGCGAAAAGAGCTTTAAATACCATTTATTTAATTTTTTCCTATTAAATTTTATTTATAACCCCGATACATATTTTCTTGACGTTTTTCATTTCCCTCAATTTTATTAACATTTTTTTATAATTTTTTAACTAATTTTAAGGTCGTTCTGATGACACAAAATAATATTAGCGTTTTAACCTATCCTAAATCTGGTTTTATATGGGAATAAACTTTCCATTGGCAGGAGTTTTCTTGTTAAAAAAAGAAAAGGGAATATAATTTTTAAAATATGATCTCCAGATCATCTTTAATTCGTCTTCTATCCCTTGGAGTATTAATAATAAGTCTTATTGTTATTTTTAGCTGGAGAGCCGATTTCAAATTTTTCCTGGGAATTTTCCCCGGCGCCCCAACCATGAAATTCAATACCGCATTACTTTTTCTGCTTTCAAGTTTAGGGTTGCTCAGTAGTACTAAAAAAGATGACACATTCACCTATTTAAATTATCTTTTAGGTTCACTTATAATACTTCTTAGCCTTACAACTTTAGTTCAATTCATTGCCGGAATAGATTTTGGAATAGATAATTTCTTGTATAAAGATGATCTTACTCTCAATTATCCTGGAAGGATGGCAAGGGCTACCGCCTTTTGCTTTGCTCTTTTTGGTTTAGCCTTAATCAGCTCAAAGCTAAAGGGAAATATAACCAGAAAAATAACAAAATATTCACTGGCCGTCATCGCTTTAATTACAATTCTGGCGGCATTAACCTATTTCCTGCAGGCATTCGCATCTACTAAAGTGCTTATTTTTAATTCGATGGCCTTCCATACGGCTTTAAGTTTTTTTATACTCGCCCTTGGTCTTTCCCTCTGCAATCCAAAGAGTAGTTACATAGACCTGCTTTCAGGTGAAGAACTGGGAAGTAAACTGGCACGTAAGTTATTACCATTTCTAATATTCCTGCCGCTGGCCCTAAGTTTAGTTTTATTATACATCACTGCTACTCAAAGTCTCAATACAGAGTTAGGGATCACCTTGTATACGATTTTCTATGCTGTTTTCGGAATATTTTTCACTTCCTGGGTGGCCTATAAATTAAATCATCAGGATTCAGAAAGGCTTAAGCTCGAAAAATCATTGTATAAAACAAACCAGGAATTAAATGAAACTATTCGGTTTAAAAAACAGCTGGTACGCACTTCTCCTGACACGATCATGATTATTAATCTCAATGATCAGAAAGTTCGTTATATCAATAAAGATATTAATCCTGGATTGGGTATGGGAAAAGAACGTATCCAGGGAATGAATATAGCGGAGATTCTTCCGTTCGTTCATCCCAGGGATCGGGAAACCCTTATCGATCTTCATAAAAACCTATTGAAATCTACAGATGATGACATTCATGATATTGAAATAAGGTTAAAACTTAAAGGAACTAACTGGGAGTGGTTTAGTGTACGCGGGAAAGTTTTTAATAGAAGAGATGAAAACTGGGTAGACGAATATGTGCTTCTGGTAAGAAATATTAATGAACAAAAAAGCACTCAAAAGGATTTAATGAATGCAGAAAAGTTTTCCATCCAGGGAGAACTGGCGCGAATGCTTGCCCATGAACTGAGGAATCCAATCGCAAGTATTAGTATGGCCACAGAGGTGCTGGGACATAAAGTGGGTAGCTCCCAAAAAGAGGATTTAAAAAATTATTTTCAAATCCTGAGCCGAAGTGCCAAGACCTTAGACAAGCTGGTGACAAATATTTTGACTTCAGCCAATTATTCACCCTGTGTTTTAAAAGAAGAAGATCTCGCTTGCATAATTGATTCCAGTATAGAAAAAGCCTCAGACAGGATATACCTTTCTGGTATCACTATAAATAAAAGATATCAGGAAGGATGTTACCCGGTGCTCGCCGATAAAGAGAAGTTGGAGATAGCTATTGTAAATATTCTCGTGAATGCCAGTGAAGCTGTAGTACCTGACGAAGGTAGGATTGAAATTAAAATTGAAAATAATAATACAGATTTTCTGTTAAGTATAAGTGATAATGGCCACGGTTTGGAAAGTGACCAGATAGATAAGCTCTTTGATGCTTTTTATACTAATAAGGATACCGGGGTGGGAGTTGGACTAAATTCAGTAAAGAATATTATGGAGGAACACGATGCCAAAATTGAAGTGTTTAGCAAACCTAATCAGGGCGCGACTTTCAAAATGTACTTTCATAAAATTGAAGCCTGAGGAAAAAGCATTTTCTGAATATCCTTATAATTAAATCCGGGAAATAAAAGTATTGAAATACCAGCTGCGGTTACCTTATCTTTAATTTCGAAGAGGTACCAGAGTTCAAAATACCTGATGACTTTATCAGTAATAAAGAATACAGCCTCTACCAGCTTCCCTCCTAACAAAAGCAGAATTCCTAAAATTCCGAAAAACTTAAGAATAAGAAGGGTAGGTTTAATGGGGTCTATAATTAAAACTGCTGAAATCAGTCCGAATACAAAGGCGTTAAAGACTGACATCTGTAAACCAAAAATAGCGAGAAAAGTAACTCCTGCAGTGGTAAGAAATGAAGTGCTTTCCCTTAAGCTAATTGGTTCGTCCTGATGCGCATTCTCTTTTGTTTCACTATTTCCCTTTGGAGAGACATCCTGTTCTTCCTTTTGAAAATTAACAGGCCACCCGAATCTAATGTATAAATTCCAACAGAAAAAGTAGAAGCTATACCTCCAATTGTAAGACCGGAAATTTCACTGCCTGAAGTGTTTTTAGATAACTCTAATACTATTACCGGTAATTTATTACCGTCCGAATCAAATGGATCTGTCAAAAGGCTTCCGTCTAAAATTATCCTGGAAGATTGAAAGCTATAACCTGGTTGAGTTTTAGCATCCAGAATAACCGTTTCGGTAACCTTCGGTAATTCATCATTCAATACTATAGAATGTGTTTGATTACCCGCAATGTTAAAATGGATCTGATCGGTTTCTGAAGTTTTATTGGCGTTCTGAATCGCTGCCCTTAATAAACAATTTCCATTTGCATCTGCACATATATTATCGGATAAGTCTATATCCGGTAAATCTGAAGTAGTATTAACATTATATGACTGTGCCTGTAATTGAATTAAAGGAAATGCGAAGAGAAAAAAAATGTAAATATAAATCGATAAAAAATGACAGGTAGAACTTTTCCATTTCTAAAAATTTTGGTTGGTTATTAAATATCAATAGATAGAAATAATCCGGGATGGTAGGGAAAACCGAAAAAGCGGGTAAATTTTATTGTAGCATAATTTAAGCAGGTTAGCGTAATATAAATTATTTTATAAAACCATAAAAGGGGAAAAACACCCTAATTCCCTTATTTACAGTTTTTTACTTTCATCCAACACTCTTCTCTTCAATTTTTGTTTAACTTTCTTTAGGAC
>JAGXII010000150.1 GCA_024635735.1 Christiangramia sp.
TGCAAAGTATCTAGATCGGCGACAGGAATCCTTACCTTGGTGGCATATAACTCGCGGTATCTTTCTCCCCATACAGTACTGTGAACCTGACTTTTATCGGTCGCGTCCTCTTCATAAATTGAAGTCGTCATAGTTTTGGGGAAGCTATCCGGATACTTTTTCATTTCATAGGGGACCGGTGTTTCAAAAACTTCCTTTTGATACAACAATTTTGGTTTATTATCTTCATTTCCATAATAGCTTATCCATGAAGATCCATCCTTAAAAACGTCCAGTACCGCAAACCCCTGACCGTCATAAGCAAAAAGTCCATCATTACTCAGGGTCACGTATGTTGCCTTTGAGCCTGAGCCGGAAACCACCTGTGGTATACTGTCATGTTCTATATATTGTAAGGCATGTTCGTGGCCGGAAACAAATAATACCCTATCCCTTCCCGTGGCTATAGCCGAAAGTCTGTCGGCCAATGATTTATATCGGTTATTCTGGGCATCCTGAATAGAAACTCCCCCGGTGGTCCTGATTAGTGTTGCCAGGGAACCCAGAATAGGCACTGGTATTTTCTTTTGAGAAGGATATAAATGCCTGTCAAGACTATACTGCCCTCCATGAATTCCATTGGTAAATACTGGATGGTGCATGGCAATAATTACAGTTTTATTCTGATTTTTTTCCAGCTCAGATTGCAGTTCCAGAAACATGGCCTCACGGGTTTTGATTTGATCGCATCCATTATTAATTTTTGGATTACGATCCCAATCTTCCAGATACCATTGAGAATCTATCACCAGTAACTGGATATTTTTTGATATTTCATGAGAGGCAAAACCACAGGAAATTTCAGGGGTCCACATTAAAGAGTCTCCATGAGTTTCTTTGAGATATTCCTTTTGTCTTTCTAACCCGGCAATCTTTTCATTATACCAGCCATGGTTCCCAGGAATAAAAACTACATGACCTTTATAATTTTCAACGGCATCCAATTGAGCATCTAATCTATATTCTGCCGCTTCTCTATCTGATGCATTTTTTGGTGGCATCCCATCGGGATAAATATTATCACCCAGGAAAATGGTGTAATTTTCAGGTTTATTTACTGAATCAAGAAATCTTTTGAATGCTATCAATCCTAATGAACTTCCTCCCGGTGGCGAATAACCTGCATCGCCAATAAGATAAAATGACTTTTCAATTTCTTTATTTTCGGGATACTTAAAATTAGATTCAAGTTCTCCTTTTTTGTATAAAGGCTTCACTGTAGAACATGAATAAATCGCAATAATCGCCAGAATAACAGCTAAACGGTTAAATTTTTTCATAAAGAATTTTGGTCATTTTTTTTTGTAATTTGGTCTGGCATTTTAAGGACCTTTTATATGAATAATCTCATTGAGAAAGCTGATAAATTTGTTGAAGAACTATTTAAGGAAAAGCTGCCAAACACCTTTATATATCATAACTACCAGCATACACACCGTGTGGTTAAAAGTACTAAAGAATTAATCGATAATTCTGAAATTAATGTTAAAGAGGCTGAGGCCTTAATGCTTGCTGCATGGCTTCATGATACCGGATATATTCATGCTTATAAAGGTCATGAAGAAAAAAGTGCTGAAATCGCTGAATCTTTTCTGAAGGACAATAATGCTACTCCTGAATTGATCGAAAAAGTGAAAAGATATGTTCTGGCAACTAATTTTTCTTCTGAACCTAATGGCTTTGAAGAAGAGATAATACGCGATGCCGATTCCTCTCACTTTGGAAAAGATTATTTCGAAGAAACCAGTGAATTGCTTAAACAGGAACTGGAATTAGAGAATATAAAACATTTCACAAATGCTGAATGGCTTGAAGAAAACATAAGAGTTCTTACCGAAAAACATACCTATTATACAGATTATGCCATAAAGGAATGGAAGCCGGAAAAGGGGGAAAATCTTCTTGAACTCATTAAAAAAAAGAATAAGCAGGAAAAGAAATTAAAGAAAGAGGAACATAAGGCCCGTATGAAGGCTAAATTCAAGAACGATAATCCTGAAAGAAGCATCCAGACCTTATATCGAATTACATTACGAAACCATATAAAACTGAGTGATATTGCAGATACTAAGGCAAACATTTTGCTTTCAGTTAACGCAATTATTATTTCGCTGGCCATTGCAGATATGATCCCCAAACTTGAAGCGGCATCAAATAAGCATTTATTGATTCCAACACTGGTTCTTATCCTATTTAGTGTGGCCTCCATCGTACTTTCCATTATGTCAACCAGGCCTAATGTCTCCTCTGGAGAGTTTACAAGGGAACAGGTGAAAAATAGAGAGGTAAACTTATTGTTTTTCGGCAATTATCATAAAATGCCTTTCGACCAGTTCAAATGGGCAATGAATGAACTTATAAAGGATAAGGAATACGTTTATGAAATGCTCACGTTAGATTTACATCTACTCGGAAAAGTTCTACATCGTAAATATTTACTGCTGAGACTTACCTACACGGTATTTATGAGCGGAATTGTTATTTCAGTACTTGCTTATATTATTTCCTTTTACCTAATGTAGTTCTTCCATAAGATCTTCATAAGTAATAGTTTCATCTTTATCTTCAGAATGAGGGGTATAGAGTATATTAACTCTTATTGCCCTTAAACCTACCACGCCCTGAACATCTTCAAGTTCCAGTAGTTCCACCTCTTCTCCCAGGTATTTTTTAGCCTGAAGATATTTAATGTACTGTAGATACTCCCGTTCGTCATTTCGTTGCGAATAGATTATCGTGATCTTACCCTTCTGGGTAACTCTTTCTTCGGTATCCTTTACAAAAGCTTTATCAATTCTCTTTTTGATGATCTCATATCGCGCATTATAAGTGCCATCTACATCAAATTTTTTCTCATCCATCCTGTACCTAATAGACATAGTGTTATTATATACCAGGATTAGAGAAGCAGCTTCCAGATTAATAGGAGTATTTTCCTGAAGCTGATAGAATCTATTTTCCATCTCGCACATAGTGCTGAGCTGCCATAATCTTAAATTGAATAAATACACCTTATTAAAAGGTCTCTTATAGGCCATGGAAGCTCCAATGTAAATATTATGGTCTACTCCGTCAGTCTTGTACCGCCCAAAATAATGTGGATAAATTTTTTGGGCCTGTATCTGCTTTTTATCTATATAACGGGACATGGTTCTGTTTATCTGCTGTACCGTTTCATCGTATTTTTTTCGATGATTATAAACAATTCCAGTTTCAGGATTTAATTGGTCCTTGTAATCTTTAACCAGCTTTTTAATTTCATCTGATTGCTTTTTCAAATGATTCATTAATGGATTTACCTCTTTCTGAAGCAAATCAAAAACCTTTTGTTCACTGCTGGCATTCAGATTTTCCTCCAATTCTTCTTTAAAATCGGCAATTCTATACTTGACCTGATCATATATTGGAAGTTCTTCTATTTTGTAGGCTTTATCAATAATATCAAGGATCATATCCAGTTGATCCAGAAGATCTTTTTTAATAGATTCATTCCTTGCTTCTGAAGAAGCCACAATATCTATCTGCCCGTATAATGGATACACTTCCTTAAAAGTGATATCCTTAAAAGAAGCAAGCCCGTCTTTATCCAGATCTCTGATAAATTTCTTGGCCTCTTTTTCAAAAACCCATAATACACTTGGATGTATAGAGGTACACTCACTCTGGATAACCGCTTTCACCCTGTTCTCAAAGTCATTCCTGTTCTTTTCAACAGTGGTTACAATGTAAGGCAGAATATCATCCAATTTAATGGCATTAATACTGTTAAGCTCATTTTTTCTATCTGAAACCAGCTCAAGAATACCCAGTAACTTCCCGTTTTTGGCTATGGGAGCGAGCAAACAGCTTTTAATTTTATTCTTTTTAAGATTTTTAGAAAGTAAATTATCATTCTTCTTTATATAATCTTCTACATTCGCAATAGTGAAATAAGCATTTTTCTCCACAAGTCTCTGAAAACCTTCTTCACAAATTCCGGTATCACAGTCATTTACCACAGCTTTATCAAGAATAAAACTATTAGCTTCATCATTATTCATTTTTTCAAAAACCATATCACGGCGATTGAAAACTGTGAAGCCTACTCGCAAATCGGGAATTTTATAAATAGACCTGAATATTTCTTGCAGTTTTTCCAACTGCTCAGCTTCGCTCACCTCTTCAAATAGAAGGGTGGTTTTTAGTTCGGAAATCGCGTCATCAATGGTGACATCAGTAAGGTTGACAATTGTAAAACCTTTAAAAATATAACTTTTAGGAGGGATTTTTTCTTTCCAGAGTTTCACCTTATCTACATTCTGGATTAGTAAATCCACATCTTCCTGAGAGATTTCGGGCGCATCGTCCTTTGGAAAAATATCTACAAAATCTGCATTCATGGCGATCCTGTAGTGTTTGATAATTCCATTTTCGTCTGGAATATCGTAATACAACGGCCGGGAAATATTTACTTTATACCCGTAATTTTTAAGAATCTGTATGCAGGCAAAAATGTAAGTAAGGTCATCATCCATATTTCTCATAGCAAGAGAAAATTCATCTCCCGCCTTATCAAGAATTTGTTTTAACCTTTGGGAAGAATTAAAAATAATATTGTGAAAAGGGACCGATGCCGCCTTTATCTCATTATTCGTAAGAATGGTGGGAAATAAATCGTCAAGAAGTATCTTGATAGGTTCCTCATATTTCTTAAGCAATTTAGGATCTTCAAAACCTTCAATTAGCTCAGGAAAATCAGAGATATAATCCATCACTTTATTCAGGTACTCCCGGGAGAGTTCACTTTCAATATGCTCCATTTCCTCTTCATATTGCTCAATCACTTTATGAAAACTGATTTGAATATCAAAAGGAAAGTCTTTTAACTTCTGCATCATAACCTAGGAATATAGGGTAAAATTAATTTTTAATGAATGGAGTCACCCCTAACCGGATAGAAATTAACAATATTTTATTAATAAAGTATACCTATACAAAAGGAGTTCTTTATTTTTGTTTAAAATTAATCAAAATGAAAAAAATAGCACTTTTTGCTTCTTTGCTTGTCTTAATAATCACAGGCTGCGAGAATGATAAAGGTTACTACCTGACCGGTAATGTAAAAGGGATGGAAGATGGGAAAAAAATCTATATCTCCACTATGGTAGAGAATAGTAAAACACCAAAAGTTATCGATACAGCCGAAGTAAAAAGCGGAAAATTTGAGATCGACCTGGAGGATACCGAACTTCCTAATCTTAGCTTTTTACAATTTGAGGGAATCAATGGAAATGTGGTATACATTTCAGAAAATCAAAAAATAAATTTTGATATAGATACAGATAGTATCCGAAACACTGAAGTATCTGGTGGAGCCGAAAATAAAGCCTTATATGAATATCTTGGTCATCTTAAGGAACTTAACAGAAAGATGGTGAAGATGCAGCAGGAAATGAGGCAGGCCATGGCGGAAAGAGACACTGCAAAGCTCAGGTCACTCCAGGAAACACAGGCCGAATTAAGAGATAATGATAAACTCTTTAAGGAAGAACTTTTCAAAAGGAATAACGATTCCTTTGTTGGCGCACTTCTTCTTAGCGACATGTTGAGCATGAAAACACATTCTCCTTCAGAAATTAGGGAATTGTATGAGCAACTTTCCGACAGGATAAAAAGTACGCCATTCGCGAAATCTCTTAAAGATAATATCGAACGCTTCAGCGCGGGAGAAGTTGGAAGTAAGGCTCCTTCATTTTCCGGACCAAATCCTGAGGGTGAGGAGATCTCTCTGGAAGAGAATTTAGGAAAAGTAACTATAGTCGATTTTTGGGCGGCATGGTGTAAACCCTGTAGAGCGGAAAATCCGAACCTGGTAAATACCTATAATAAATATAAAGACCAGGGACTTAATATTATTAGTGTTTCTCTGGATCGCCCGGGACAAAAGGATAAATGGATACAGGCTATTGAAGATGATAATCTGGGACAATGGAAACATGTATCTCACTTACAATTCTGGCAGGAACCAATTGCAAGAAAATATGGGATTACTGCGATTCCAGCGACCTTCATTCTTAATGACAAAGGCGTTATTGTTGCTAAAAACCTGCGTGGAGATGAACTTTCAAATAAAATTGGAGAGCTTATCAAATAGGTTTAATGCTTTATTATAAACGGAAAAGCGCCTTATCGGCGCTTTTTTTATTTTAATTGAAAGCTGACATTCACACGAACTTTAACTTCCAGTTCCCCGGGAGCAATAGTCTCATCACTTTCTACCGACTCATTCATCATAGCCTTATCCATGCGGTACATTGGCTGGACCTGATTAAATTCCATTTCAGAAATTGAAATCGCTTTCCCTATTTCCTGGCCTAAAGGTTCCGCGAATTGTTTAGCTTTACTTTGTGCATCCAGAACAGCTATTTTTCGAGCCTCTATTTCATATTTCTCCATTTGTGAAGATTTGAACTGAATCCCGTCTATGCGGTTCAATCCGTTTTCCAGAAGTCCCTTCATAATCTTTTCATAATCATTAATGTTATGAAGAGTTATGCTAATGGCCTGGTTGGCCAAATACTTGGTAGTACGATTTTTATCATTATACTCATAAGTCTTGTTGAGATTAACATAATCTGTCTGGATATCTTTTTCATCGATTCCCTGAGACTTTAAATACTTTATAATATTATTTACCACCTTATCATTTTGGGACTTCACAACTTCAGGAGAAGCTCCTTCATGCTCAATGCGGGATTTAATCAGTACCTCATCAGGAGTGACCTTAACAATGCCTTCACCTGTAACACTTACAGATGCGTTATCCATACTCTGCTGAGCAAAGAGAGGTAAAACTCCCATTATCGCGAATAGAAAAATCAATTTTTTCATAATAAATAGTTTTAGCGTATAGCTATCTAAATCAAGAAGAATACCAAATTATATCCGGCCTGTACGTTGAAGGTAAAAAAGAATCACTATTGGCAAGGCAAGAAGGATCACCATTAACAGATGACTTTCAAAAACCCAGGGAGCAAATACCATGGTTAGCAAATACCCCGCTGTAGCGCCTCCAAAATGAGCATCGTGACCAATATTATCCCTTCTGCGCTTCATTCCATAAATAGTATAAAAAAGATAACCAATTCCAAAAACGTATGCCGGCATTGGGATTACAAAAAATAAACCGAGCGTCATATCTGGCCGTAATAAAATAGCAGAATACAATATCCCCATAACGGCCCCACTAGCCCCTACTGCCGTATACTGATAATCTTCTTTGTGAAAAAAGTACGAAAGCATATTTCCAAGTAAAAGACTTCCTAAATAGATTATTACAAAAGCCGTAGAACCCAAACCATAAATCACAACATTCGCGAAGAAATAGAGCGTAAGCATATTAACAAACAAATGGCTAATATCTACATGTAAAAAACCGGAAGTAATTAACTGATATTTTGAGCCGGATTTATAATCGGCGATATTGAATTTATACTTGTTGAAAAATTTCTGATCGCTGAAACCTTTAAAAGAAATAAGTGCGTTAACTGCAATCACTATAAGCGTAACAATGCTTAATTCTCCCATATTTACTGAAGTTTAATTTCAAATATACCATATATTTGCGTAAAGATTTTTTATGCAAGGAGTAGTTTTCTGGATGGTCTACCCTATCCTATGGCTCATTTCCATTCTTCCTTTTAGAATATTTTATATGGTTTCTGATGCGGTTTTCGTATTGGTCTATCACATAATAGGTTATCGCCGAAAAACAGTTCGTGAAAACCTGGAACTTGTCTTTCCTGAAAAATCAGAGTCGGAGATCAAACATATTCAGAAAAAGTTCTACAGCCACATGTGCGATATGTTTCTGGAGATGATAAAAAGCATTAGCATTTCTGAAAAAGAAATTGAAAAACGTTTCACGTTTACTAATTTGGATTACCTGAGAAAACTAGAAAGTCTGGATAAAAGTTTGGTGGTAATGCTTGGACATTATGCCAGCTACGAGTGGATAAATGCCCTTCAGCTTTATGGACTCAAACACAAAACCTATGGCATTTACAAAAAAATAAAGAACAGGCATTTTGATGATCTGGCAAAAAAGATCAGAGGTAGATTTGGTGGAACCTTAATTACTACCTATAAAACAACAGAAGTAATAAGGAAAAATCAAGAGCAGGGAGTTTTAGGAAATTATGCCATGATCGCAGATCAGTCTCCAAAACTTAGTCGTGCTAAAATCTGGATAGATTTCATGGGAATTAATGTTCCTGTATTCGATGGCTCAGATAGGTTAGCAAGAAAACTGGATATGGCCGTAGTTTACCTCCATGTAGAAAAGGTAGGCCGTGGTTATTATCAAGCCACTTTAAAACCTATTACAGAAGATGCTCCCAAAGAGCCGGCACATGCTATCACCAAAAAATTTGTTGAGTATTTGGAAGAGCAGATTTACGGAAAACCTGAATATTACTTATGGACTCATAAACGATGGAAGCATCGCAATGAGCCCATTCCAGAAAATGCCGAAATAATTAATTAAGAGATAATATCTTTAATCTCCTGAATCATTTTTTGAGCCAGTTCATCGGCTTCCTTCTGAGATTTAGCCTCTGTATATATTCTTATAATTGGTTCGGTATTAGATTTTCTAAGATGTACCCAGTTCTCAGGAAAATCAATTTTCACTCCGTCTACCGTCGAAATTTCTTCTGAAGAATGTTTCTTTTCAACCGCTTTTAAGATACCATCGACATCAAGGCCGGGTGTAAGTTCAATTTTATTTTTACTCATGAAATATGAAGGATACTCTTTTCTTAATTCAGAAACTTTTTTTCCTGATTCTGCCAGATAGGTTAGAAATAGTGCCGAACCTACAAGGCTATCTCTTCCATAATGAGATTCCGGGTAAATGATACCGCCATTTCCTTCTCCACCAATCACAGCATTATTAGCTTTCATTAATTCTACCACATTCACCTCTCCTACAGCGCTGGCTTCATATGTTCCATTATGCTTTTTAGTAATATCACGAAGCGCTCTGGAAGAAGATAAATTACTTACAGTATTTCCAGGGGTCCTGGATAAGACATAGTCGGCACAGGCTACAAGAGTATATTCCTCCCCAAACATTTCTCCGGTTTCATCAATAAAAGCTAAACGATCGACATCCGGATCTACAACAATCCCAAAATCTGCCTTTTCTTTCTTTACAAGTTCACAAATATCAGTAAGATGTTCTTTTAAAGGTTCAGGGTTATGTGGAAAATGACCATTTGGCTCACAATATAATTCTACAACTTCCACACCCATTTTTTTCAGAAGAGATGGAATTGCAATTCCTCCCGTTGAGTTAACCGCGTCTACAACAACTTTTAAGTTTGCTTTTTTCACTTTTTCAGCATCCACCAGCTTTAGTTTAAGTACCTCCTCTATGTGGCGATCTATGTAGTCTTCAATTTTGGAGATATTCCCAAGGTCATCCACTGTGGCAAATTCGATGGATTCATCTTCGGCTATTTTTAAAATTTTAAGTCCGGCCTCTCCATCCAGAAATTCTCCCTTAGAATTCAAAAGTTTAAGTGCATTCCATTGCTTCGGATTATGGCTTGCCGTTAAAATGATCCCTCCATCTGCATTTTCCAAGGGCACGGCAATTTCTACTGTAGGTGTTGTAGAAAGACCAAGATCAATCACATCTATCCCAAGACCTAAAAGGGTATTCATTGTAAGTTCCTGTATCATGGAACCCGAAATTCTGGCGTCACGCCCCACCACCACTTTAAGATGGGCCTTACCCGTTTCATTCTTAAGCCATGTTCCATAGGCAGCGGCAAATTTAACTGTATCTATCGGGGTTAAATTATCTCCCGTTTTTCCTCCAATAGTTCCTCTTATTCCTGAAATAGATTTTATTAAACTCATTTATAGGTTTCTTTTTTTAATTTTCACAAATATACATGGCCGTGAACCTTTGAGCCAAAACTTAACAAAAATATGTATATCCGTTTTTAGTCATAATAGTTATCTCGTCACCCTGTCCCGATAGCTCCTATGTTTGCTTTTGGAATAAATTTTTAGTTTTACAAATATAAGTGAAAGAGGATAAGAGTCAACCGATGGCTAGATAATCATAA
>JAGXII010000151.1 GCA_024635735.1 Christiangramia sp.
CACTGAGACCTGTAATGCACTATTCCGTAAAGTATTAAAGCAAAAAGACTGGTTAAAATAAGATAAACCCACCATGTTTGCCACCACGGCGGCAATATGGTAAAACTTAATTCGGCAGGCTCACTCCACACATTGTTGTAGCCCTTAGCCCTTACCTTAAAAGTATAATCGCCCGGAGGAAGGTCCCGGTAATTTTCACTACTGGATTTTTCAGAAATAGGGCTCCATGTTTTATCGATACCTTCGAGAAAATAGCGGTAGGTAACGCTCTCTGGATTTCTGTAATTAAGAGCGTTATAATTAAAGCTAATAAAATTCTGGTCATAGGGAAGTTCCAAATTTTCCGGAATACTATACGGCCCGCTTAAATTTGACCAGGATATAGCATTTTCTTTTCCCTTTGAAGCTTCACCTCCAATATTTTCTTTATCACCCGTTTTCGTTACAGGACGTGTTACTCCTTTTTCATGGAAAAAGTCTTTCTTTTTATCAAATAAATTAATACCCGTTATATAGACCTGGGCAGAAACAGAATCGTCCTTGATTTCATTCATAACGGTTAAAATCTGTGCTTCTATACCAGCCCACATTCTTTCCTTACTATCAAATGAAATACTGTTCTGTGCCACATCCAGGTAATTAAGCCCCTGTTCTACCCCTATAGTTTTAATTTTCCAGTAAATATCAGACCTGGTTGAGTAGCGCACAGGTTCTATGATATTAATTCCCTTGGAAGTCCCTACATAAGCTTTAGAATTATGAGCCTTAATGGCATAAACATCGCTGGCTGCCAACCCATTGGAATTCTTGAAGGTAGTGATCTCTTTCGCATTCTGATCCAGGTATTGCACACCTCTATCTGTACCAATCCAGATATTATTTTCAGCATCAGCGTCTAAGGTGTAAACAGCATCAGAAATCAATCCATTTTCTGCAGTGAAAGTATATCTAATATTAGAATTGACATCAATTTTTTCTATCCCTGAAGAATTATATCCAGCCCAGATTTGGTTTTTTGAATCAACTGTTAGTGCATTATAATCAAAATCTTCTTCTTTATTTTTAGGTAGGCTATACCTCAACTTCGCATTATTGAGATCAAGAGTTATAAGTTCTCCCTCGCCACCCCCCATCCATATTCGCCCATCGGGACCTTCAACCATATCCCTGATTCGGTTAGTTATCATTCCCTCATTAGTGGTTAGATATCTAATAGTTTCATTTTGAGGATCTATGATTGACACTCCGTCTCCATTCCCCGAGGTCCATATCCTTCCATTTGCATCCTCTATAAGATTACTGTTACGTATATTTAATAAGCCATCTTCCTTTCCAAGATGCTTTATGGTTTTAGTTTTTGGATCATAGATATCAATGCCGTTATAACTCCCTATCCATATTTTACCATCACTGGCCTCCAGGGTACTCCACATTGAATTACTTCCCAAACCATCTGCGGTGGTATAATTACCAGGCATCCCATCTTCCTGGTTAATCCTGAAAATACCAGATCCCAATATGGAGGCCCAAATCTGGTTTTCATCGTCTTCTATAATGGGAAAAACAATGTTACCATTACCCTCTTTAAGAACAAATTTTCTAAGAGTTCCTTCTTTGCCCGAATATTTATAAACTACTCCCGTAATAGTTCCTATCCACTCATTCCCTCTACTATCTTCAAAAACATATCCCGTCTCTCCTTCCAAACCGTTATCTTCTGTAATTTTGGCAATTGAGTTTTCTTTCTTATCAATAATATTGACCCCTGTCCCGGCAGCAATCCATATTTTACCGGACCTATCTGAATCGATATGAACCACCTGATTGCTCCATAATCCATTCTCTGCAGTGAATTTAATATTCTTCCCTTGTTTAAGATCCAGAATATTTATACCGCCAAAAGTAGTTAGCCACATTAAGCCTTCATTATCCTGAAAGGCCGTTATTCCAAAAGCATTATTCAATCCTTCCTCTATACCAAAGGTTCGGATGATTTTATTTTCAAAATCAACAATTTTATAACCTCCGCTATTACCTATGGCCACCCAAATATTACCTTCTGTATCTTCCTCAAAACCATATTTTGGAAAATTCAGAAAACCAGAAAATTCATAGATCAATTTGCGGACGGGATCTATAACAGAAACTGTCTCCAGATTACTCCCAATCCATATTCGCCCTTTTGAATCCTCAAATAATTTAGAAACATTTAATACCTTGAGCCCCTGCTCAGCTCCATACATTTCTATATTTTCTGAATCATAGCGGGCAACACCATTGGTAGTTCCTACCCATAGAATACCGTTCTTATCCTTGAGAAGGTTCATGGCTGTGCCAGTCACTCCAAAATTAAAATTAGAGGCCATCACACCTCGTGTCGTACCTGGTCCCGTCACAAAGGAACCAGCTTTGGTTACCGAAGGTTCTCCTAAAGGAATTACCCTTACTTCTGCATCGGTTTTAGGAAGTTTATTAAAATCAAATTCAGTAGAAGGAAGACTGTCCAGATAAAACTCTTCACTGGTTACCGGTGCTTTTAAAGAATAGTCTTCTCCAATATCAAAGTTTTTAGAAGGAATTTTATCCCAGTGAAATTTCTTCAAAGGAAGATCACTCAAAGTAAGAGACGATTCCACCCACTTTATGGTATCAGGTTTAGAATAAACAATTTCTTTTGTAACCGGTTGTGGGTATTCATTCTCTAAAACCGGAAATTCTGGCGTTGGATATTTATCCTTGCATGAAATCATTAAAAATGAGCCAAGCACCAGGTAAATAACCGCGTATTTAAAAACAGATAGTTTATTCATAACAGTTGATTAAGTGAGTATTCATTTTTGTATTAAGTCAAAAGCTGGTTTATCTCGTCTCTTAGTGACTCAAAATTGATTGGTTTAGTAAAAAATTCTTTTGCCCCGGAATTGATCGCTTTCTTATAATTCTCGCTATCCCCATAGGCAGAAATCATACTTACCGTAATATTCGGGAATTGTGCTTTGATCTTATCAAGCAGCTCGAGGCCGGTCATTCCCGGCATATTGATATCTGAAAAAACATACACCACTTCCGGAGGATCTTTTTTCTGTAAAATTTCCATGGCTTCTTTCCCCGAGAAGGCGAAGTTTAATTCCAGATTTTTATTTCTTACTTCTTTTCTGAATTTTTGACGAAATAATGCTTCAACATCTCTTTCATCATCGACAATTAGAATTTTCATATACATATATTTTATTTTGATAATTGAATTATAAATTTGGTAAAAGCTCCTTTTCCTCGGTTTGATTCTACTTTTAACTCGCCCCCATGGGCATTGATAATATCATTGGTAATAGATAATCCAAGACCGGTTCCCTCGGTTCCTTTTTTAGTAGTGAAAAAAGGCTGGAATACCTGGTCTTTAAGACGATCGGGAATTCCCATTCCATTATCTTCTATTTCCAGAAATACATGTTTGCCTTTTTCAAAAGTGCGTACGCTTAATTTTGAGCTATAATCCTCGTCAGTTGATTTGTTGTGTATTTTTTCATACATCGTATCAAAAGCGTTGTTACATAGATTCAGGATCACTCGGCTAAAATCTTCACTTATAAGCGGCACCTTACCCAAACCTTCTTCCATCTGCAGATCAATCGCAACATTGATCACTTTTTTACCTGCCCGCATCCCATGAAAAGCAAGATTCACATATTCCTTCACCAGTTCATTCAAATCAATTTTCTCGACTTTTCCGCTGCCTCCCCGACTATGCTGAAGCATGGATTTCACAATACTATCTGCCCTGGAACCATGCTGATGGATCTTTTTCAGGTTAGACTTTACATCGGTAAGAATTTCAGAAACATCAACAATGGTGTCATTCTTCTGAAGTTTTTTCAGCTCATCGAACACCTCATCGATGAGTTCAATATTGAGTTCAGAAAAATTGTTTACAAAATTCAGCGGATTCTTGATCTCATGCGCGATACCTGCGGCCAACTGACCTAAAGACGCCAGTTTTTCCTGCTGTACCAGTTGTGTTTGTGCCGATTTAAGATCGGTGAGCGCGGCCTGTAATTTTTCATAAGCTTCCGCATTTTGCATGGCAACACCTACATTAGCAGCGATAGTTGTCAAAAGCCTTAAATCATTTTCGTTGAACCTGTTCTTACGCTCGGTACTTTGCACACTAATTACCCCAATGGATGTTTTACCAGATACAATAGGAACACCCAGGTAAGATTCGACCATTTTACCTTTTATATCGGCCTGAATTTTATCGTAGACTGCGTCCAGGTTCTGATTGATCAGTAAAGGTTCCTGACTTGTGATAATCTTTTCAGTGATCCCGTTCCCGAATGGCCGAGATTCTGCGTCATCTCCATAACTATATGGGAAGTGTATCATATCTGTTTCCTTATCATGGATAGCCAGGTAAACAATATCTGCCTTAAAGGTTTCGCGCATTTGTTCTCCCACAAGGTTCATCAACGTATTGAATTCAAGTTGTGATACCAGTGCACGGCTAATATTGTTTACCGTTTGCATTTCGGTAGCACGTTGCTCCGTTTCGGCCAAAAGCCTGGTAGTTTCATTAAACAGGCGGGCATTTTCAAGTGTTACGGTCATACTGTTTGCCAGAGTACTTAAAAGCCGGATATCTGACTCTGAAAAAGCATTTTCCCGGTCTATATTCTGAAGACTTATATAACCCTCCACAGAATCGCTTAAAATTAACGGAACAAAAAGCATTGATTTTGGCGCTTTTGTACCTGGAACCACTTTTGCCGATTTAGAAGCATCTTTATTGATACAGATATAATTTCGACTATCGATTAGTTCCTGCCGAATTTCATTATATATCCGATCTTTTGGATAATGCCTTGCGCCATTTTCATAGATATAATTAAAGACCTCTGTTTTCTTTTCGGGAATTAATGTTCCTATCACTACGGCCTGTGCATCAAAAAGTTCCCGTAAACGGTCACCTACCAGATCATAAATACCCTGGATATCCATTTCAGACACCAGACCTTCCTGGACACTGTTGATCACCGCCAATTCGGCATTTCGCTGTTCAGTTTCTTCCAGTAATCTATTGGTTTTATTAAAGAGTTGTGCGTTATTCAATGCCATACTCATACTTCGGGTAAGTGTTGTTAGTAACTGAACATCTCCTTCACTATAAGCGTTTTCTTTATCTATATTCTGAAGACTCACAGAACCTAATACGTTATTCCCGACGATCATGGGAACAAATACGGCAGATTTAGGAGGCTCTCCCTTGGTTACTCCTTTATCTCCATATTTCTGGGCTGTGCTTATATAATCCTCTTTTATGAGCAGGGGCTCCTTTTTTTCAATTAGCAGCTTATTGGCCCAGATAAGTGGACCAGGCTCCACATTTAATCGTTTGCCTTTTTCATAGGCGTATTCGTAATTTTCGAGTTTTTCTTTATGGTTAAACGTTCTGATCACGGTAACCTGTGCTTCAAAAAGATTGCGAATTCTGTCCCCTACTAGGTCATAGATGCCCTGCATGTCAATTTCTGCCACCAATCCCTGTTGTACACTATTAATAACCGCGAGTTCCGCGTTACGCTGCTCTGTTTCGTTAAAAAGGCGTGCGTTCTCCAGCGCGACGCTCATACTATTCACAAGCGTACTTAATAGCCTCACATCGCTATCGCTAAAGGCATTTTCTCTGTCCAGATTTTGAAGGCTCACATAGCCTCTAACTTCCCTCCCTACCATCATAGGAACAAAGAGAAGACATTTGGCTTTTTTAGTTCCGGGAAGAGCGGTAATGGCTTCACCTGTTATCTTAGACCACTCTTCATCTGCCTTTTCATTAATATATAGAAGTTGTTGCGTATCAATTAGTCGTTGACGTACTTTATCGATAGGACGGGATCTACTATCAAACCGTTGCCCGGCCTCAAAAATATAATGAAACTCTTCGGTATTATTTTCATAATTAAAAGTACAAACGCCAGTTACCTGGGCATCAAAAAGATCCCGAATCTTATCGCCAACAAGATCGTAGATCCCCTGCATATCCATCTCGGCCACCAGACCTTCCTGCACACTATTGATCACGGCCAGCTCAGCATTTCGCTGCTCCGTTTCATTAAAAAGTCTAGCATTTTCAAGTGCAACTGTCATACTATTGGCGAGAGTACCCAATAACCGCACATCTGCTTCATTAAAAGCATGTTCTTTATCGTTGTTCTGAAGGGTTACATACCCCTGGACATTATCTCCTACTATCATAGGAACATACAAAGCAGATTTTGCCAATCTTGTCCCCGGGACCGGTGTTATGGTTTCGCCTTTTATTTCTGAAAGTATATGAGCAGCATTTTCAGTGATATTTAAAATAGATTTTTCCTGAATAATTTTTTCCCGAATCTTATCATATTTTCTGGGATTATGGTAAAGTCTATTCCCTTCTTCGAACAAATAAGCCCAAAACTCTGTTTTTTCTTCGTGATTAAAAGTAACTACACCAGTTACCTGGGCATCAAAAAGATCACGAATCTTATCTCCTACAAGGTCATAAATTCCCTGCATATCCATCTCGGCCACCAGTCCCTGCTGCACACTATTGATCACCGCCAACTCTGCATTTCGCTGTTCAGTTTCATTAAAAAGCCGGGCATTTTCCAGTGCCACACTCATACTATTGGCCAAAGTGGTTAAGAGCCTTACATCCTGATCATCAAAAGCCTGTTCCCTGTCATTATTCTGAAGAGTTACATAACACTGAACCCTTTCCCCAACTATCAATGGAACATATAAAGCCGATTTTGCCATTCGGGTACCAGGCACAGGTTTAAAAGGCTTTCCATTAATCTTCGACATCACTTCTGCCGCGTTCTCACTAATTAGCAAATGAGTACGCTCTTTAATAATCTTCTCTCTAATCTTATCGTAAGTCCTGACGGACGGGTAAATGCGTTCTCCTTCCTCAAAAGCGTATTTAAAATTTTCCTTTTTCTCTTCAAGATTGAGCGTGACAATGGCGATCACCTCGGCATCAAAAAGCTGCCTCACCCTTTCTCCTACAAGATCATAAATTCCCTGCATGTCCATTTCGGCCACCAGTCCTTCCTGTACACTATTGATCACCGCCAGCTCAGCATTTCGCTGCTCCGTTTCATTGAAAAGACGCGCGTTTTCCAGGGCTACGCTCATGCTATTAACCAGGGTGCTTAGAAGCTGTACATCGGCATCACTAAAGGCATGCTCCTTATCAAGATTTTGCAGACTCACGCACCCTCTCACATCATCGCTTACCTTTAAGGGAACAAATACCATAGATTTAGGAAATTTAGTCCCCGGAACCGCTTTAGGTGCTTCACCGGTTATGGTCATTAAAGCCTCTATGATATTTTCCTGAATATTTATAGTATTCTTCGTTTTTATCAAGCGCTGCCTAAGCTTATCATAAGGCCTGGGTTTAGGATAAATACGTTGCCCATCCTCAAATAAATACTCAAAACTTTCAATTCCTTTTTCTTTATTAAATGAAAAGATACAGGTTACCTGTGCATCAAATAATTTTCTGATCTTATCCCCAACCAGATCATAGATTCCCTGCATATCCATCTCGGCCACAAGTCCCTGCTGTACACTATTGATAACAGCCAGCTCAGCATTTCGTTGCTCGGTTTCATTAAATAGCCTGGCATTTTCAAGGGCTACACTCATACTATTGGCAATAGTTCCCAGTAGCTGAACATCTGAATCGCTAAAAGCATTTTCTTTATCGAGATTTTGCAGACTTACGCAACCTTTAACTTCATTCCCCACGGTGAGAGGCACAAAAAGCATCGATTTTGAAAGACGGGTACCCGGAACAGCGGTATGTTTTTCGCCGGTTATTTCGAATATCTTATCATTGGCATCCTCATTTACGAGTAATAGGGAACCTTTTTTAATTATCCATTGCCGAATTTGGTTCAATGGGCGCGGATCCGGATATAAGCGTTCCCCGTCTTCAAACAGGTAATGAAAATTTTCCAGTCCTTTTTCCGTGTCAAAAGAATAAATTCCGGTAACCTGAGCATCAAAAAGATCACGAATTTTGTCTCCTACGAGATCATATATACCCTGAATATCCATTTGGGCAGCAAGTCCCTGCTGAACACTATTGATTACGGCCAGCTCGGCATTCCGCTGTTCGGTTTCATTAAATAGCCGTGCATTTTCAAGCGCTACACTCATACTATTAACAAGCGTACTGAGCAATCTAACATCACTCTCCTGAAAAGCATTTTCCCTGCTGAGATTTTGAAGGCTAATATAACCCCTTACAATACCGGAAATTTTCATGGGAACGTACAGTACCGATTTAGGCTCACTGGTTCCCTCAATCGCAGGCGGCGCTTCTCCCGTTAAGTCGATTAATCCTTCATCTACCTTTTCGTTTATACAGATCAACTCTTTTCTATCTATTAAATATTGTCTTAACCTGTCTATAGGGCATGGTTCTATAGTATGATTTTTGCCGTCTTCATACACATATTTATAATCCCTTAAATTCTTTTCAAGATCAAAGATGCAAATAGAAACTACCTCTGAATCGAAAAGATCACGAATGCGGTCTCCTACCAGATTATATATTTCCTGCAAATCCATGCCGGAAGTAATTCCTTCCTGAACTGTATTTAAAAGGATTAGCTCAGCTTCCCGCTGGTTTAACTGATTTAGAATATTTTTTTCCACATCAGAATTGCCCTTTAAGACGGCCTTTTTCGCCACGCTACCCGTATTAGATGGTTTCTTTTTCATCTTTTAATTTTTTTACTGTTTCCCGCGGAAGGCTGATTTTAAATGTGCTTCCCTTAGCTTCCTCGGTTTCTACCTTTAGCTCCCCGCCGTGAGCTTTAACAATGTCATAACTTAAACTCAATCCTAAGCCGGTTCCCTGGCCGGTTGGCTTAGTGGTAAAGAAGGGTTGAAATATTTTATCCAGCACTTTTTGTGGAATGCCATTACCATTGTCCCTTATAGAAATTTCAACTCCCTTATCAATTCGCCTTGTACTAAGCCAAACCGTGGGTTCATAGTTGTTGTCACCCTGAGCTTGTCGAAGGCTATTCTTTTCATCAACAGCACTTCGACTCCGCTCTGTACAGGCATAAAAAGCATTAGTAACTAAATTTAAAATAACCCTGCCAATATCTTGCGGAATAATGTTTATTTTTCCAATAGTATCATCGTAACTGGTATTAAGAGTAGCATTAAAGCTTTTGTCTTTAGCTCTTAACCCGTGGTAAGCAAGCCGCAAGTATTCATCGGCTAAATTGTTGATATTAACGGGTTCTTTTTCTCCACTGTTATTCCTGCTATGCTGAAGCATTCCTTTTACGATGGTATCAGCTCGTTTTCCGTGATGATTAATTTTCTCAAGGTTTTGTTTAATATCATTTAAAATTTCCCCAACTAATTCTTCATCCCTTTCTTCTTTTTTCTTTACTCTTTCCTCTTGAATTTCTTGTATCAGCTCATTACTGACTTCCGAAAAATTATTCACGAAATTCAGCGGATTCTGAATTTCATGGGCAATGCCTGCAGTCAATTCTCCCAAACTCGCCATTTTTTCAGATTGGATTAATTGCGATTGGGTAGATTTGAGTTCGGTCAATGCTGTTTCCGCCTCTAGTTTGGCTTTCTGCAATTTTATTAAATCTTCTTCCGCCTGAATCGCGTGGGCTTCCGCAATTTTCAAATCATTGAATCGGGTATATGTAAGGTTGAAAACTGCGGCAAAACGTTCCAGCAATTGCCGGGTTTCTGCCGGTTGTTCTTCAGGGGAGGCCATGCCTATGAGGCCGCCAGAGAAATAAGCAATGGTCTGGATTCTGCGTTTTTGTGCCAATCCGTGCTTAAAAGGAATATGCATTTCTACATTTAAGTAGTGAAAATATTCCTGTAATTCCTTTCCCTTCATATCTATTACAAGCGATTTTTTATGCTGCTTCCACCCGGCAAGCATCTTTTTAACCGACTTGTTTTTTGAAGCTTCCAGCGTAAAACGGCTGGCAATTTTGCTGCCATCTTCATTCGTACCCCAGGCTTCAAAGTCTTGGGCATCATTTTTAACAATGCCGATAAACAACCTATTTGGCTCAATACCTAAGTTTATAAGTTGCTTAAAAACAACCACTGCAGTTTCAGACAATTCATTGCTCGACTGCATAGCCAAAGTTCTGGATCGCACTCTTTCCAGCGCTGCTTCAATTTGGGATTCTCTTGCCTGTGCTTCTGCCTTTTGAAGGTCGAGGAAGCGCGTGTAGGACTGCTCAAATACCTTAGCAAAACGTTTAAAAATTTCTTCATCTTCATACGGTTCCGTTGTAATCACTAAAAGATAC
>JAGXII010000152.1 GCA_024635735.1 Christiangramia sp.
ATATTAAGTTCATAATTTAACTTATCCTTTGCCTGCATTTTTCTGGTTTTAAGGTCCAGAACAAGGTTGGTAGCACTAGATTCAATCTTTCTTCCGGTAATATTATTTTCAATCACACAAAGCGATTTTGAAGGATTTGAAAGATCATGAAGAAGAACTTCTATCCCAAGTCCGGGAAATGAACCTCCAATAAGTCTTACGATACGTTTATAATTCTCAAGAAATTCGGAATTATCATTAAAAATTGAATCCCCATCATACTTCCGGTATAATTTGAGATATTGTTTAAGATCTATTGAATTAAGCTTATTTCTAACATCATTTTGTTCACCTAATAAAATAAATTGCCTGGCAGCCAGATGATCGCGGTTTTTAAGAAAATAATAGATTCCCAGTCTGAAGTCTTTGAGATCAAAATACAACCGGTTTTCAGCATCAAGATCAAAGGGATAAAAGTCATATTCTTCAATATTACGGCCCCTTAATTTATCCCGCTCCCGTTTTTTTCCAACAAAGTAACCAATCAGAAAAAGGATAGCCGAAACTATAATACCTGAAATAATATTAACCAGCCAGGGAGAATTCATCATGATCTAAAGTTTGAATAATGGTTAATTTGCGGGAAGTGCTATAAATATACGAATAACTGCAATTAACTGGTATTTAATTTTTTAAACATTAAATACCGATAAAAATTAAGAAAACGTAGAGGAGGAAAAATTATCTGAATTTTAAAAAAAATTGATAAAAAATATATTTTTTCTGTAGCCTATTTGCTATATTAAAGAGCAAATTTTTTGGTGGTCATCTACCATTAAATATGATCATTTACCACCGGTAATTTTAATCAAACCGGTTTGGACTATCTCCCCCCTATCTGCCTTCTGGCGTAAATTATTATTAGCTTCTAAAATCATTATTCATGAGAATCAAACAATCAAACAATTATGGCTGGGAGCGTCCAGAAATTATGCACAAATATTCATTAATGTGGTGTTCACGTTTAAAGTTTATTGCAAACGAACACAAGTTCCTTAATAATATGTTGAAAGATAAGATTTTCTCTTTTGCCGAGTCACACCTGATTCCGAAAGGAGAAAAATTAATGGAACAACTTGATGAATTGCAAAAAGAAGCAGAGATGCTGGTTCATAAAATAGAACTTCATAGAAATGGATTGAGAATTCTCTTTGATGGAATAGATAATCAGGAAGACTGGAATTATAAGCATGAGCACAGGAAACTTCTAATTAAAATGCATGAATTTGACAGTAAAAATAATTTTCTCAAAAAAGAGATTTTCAGAACAATTACAGAAGCTTTAAAGCATCATAAACAAAAACGCCTATTGAATTAATTAAGTAGTCAAATATTGTTATAATAAGGTTGATTTATTCTTACATAAAGAAGAAATTTAACTCTCCAATACTTCTTTCCCCGATCTTGATTATCTTCGGCTAAAAGTCTTACTGGCTTATAACCAACTTTAAAGATTAATTATATGATTTTATTTAAGTTCCCTTCATTCAAAAACATTGGAGGAGCAGCAGCAATTTTATTGCTATCTCTTACGACCTCATGCAACGACAATCCAAAAAATAAAGATGAATCTGGCTTGACGACGGTAAAGAACGATACCGGCCTTAGCCTTCCTGAAGGATTCAGCGGCAGCATATTTGCAGATAGTTTAGGTGCAGCCAGGCACCTGGCAGTTACAAACTCCGGAAATGTTTTTGTAAAGCTGGGCTCACTAAAGGATGATAAAGGTATCATTAGACTTTCTGATAAAAATAAAGATGGAAAAGCCGACGAGCAATCAGGTTTTGCCAATTATGGAGGTACGGGAATAGCAATTAAGGATAATAAATTATATGCTTCTTCCAATACTTCGGTTTTCAGGTATGATCTGGACCAGGAGGATATGCCAGTGAATATGGAAAAACCAGATACTATTGTTTATGGACTAATTGATAGAAGGCAGCACAATTCAAAATCTATCACCCTTGATAATGGCGGTAATATTTATGTGAATATTGGTGCATATTCCAATGCATGCCAGGAAGAAGATCGCACCAAGGGATCACCCGGAAGACGCCCCTGCCCTATCCTTGATTCTGCCGGTGGTATCTGGAGATTTAAAGCTGAAAAATTAAAACAAACTTACGACGGAAATTCACGTTATGCGACCGGTTTAAGAAATGTGGTAGGTTTAGACTGGAATGCAAAAAACAACCAGTTATTTGTAATGCAGCATGGACGTGATCAGCTGCACAGTCTCTATCCAGACCTATACAACGAGCAACAATCTGCTGAATTACCTGCAGAAACGATGTATGCACTAAACGAAGGAGATGATGCAGGCTGGCCGTATGTTTATTACGATCAAAATAAGAATAAGAAAATATTAAATCCTGAATACGGAGGTGATGGAGAAAAAACCGGCGCTCCGGAGGCTTTAGATCCTGTAGTTGCATTTCCAGGCCATATGGCACCAAATGCACTGCTTTTTTATACGGGAGATATGTTTCCTGCGCGTTACAAAAATGGAGCCTTTATTGCCTTTCACGGTTCATGGAATCGCGCTCCGGAACCTCAGGAAGGTTATTATGTAGTTTTTGTTCCTTTCGAAAACGGAAAACCTTCCGGCGACTGGGAAGTTTTTGCTGATGGTTTTGCAGGAGCTGAAACCATAGAATCTCCCGGAGATGCAAAACACAGACCAACAGGGCTGGCACAAGGTCCCGACGGAGCCTTATATATTTCAGATGATGCAGGAGGAACTATTTATAAAATCACCTATTAATAGTATTCTTCTAAGATGAAAAAAATTATAAGCTTTTGCCTGTTCCTTTGTTTTATAGGTTTATGGACAGCGTGTAAGAACTCTTCAGAAGAACAAAAAGAAGAAAAGAGCGTCGAAATTGAAAAACCCGCTGAAGAAAATCAGGCCGGTAAAATGGATACTGAAATAAAGTATGCTGAAGGTAAAGCGGTCTATCAACAATACTGTGTCACCTGCCATCAATCAACTGGTAGCGGAGTGCCTAACTTAAACCCTCCTCTTAAACAAACTGAATATGTTTTAGGAGATAAGGAAACTCTAATTGGAATTATATTGAATGGTTCCAGCGAAGGTCTTGAGATTAACGGTAAGGTATACTCTAATAATATGCCTCCTTTTGATTATTTAAAAGACCAGGAAATTGCTGATGTTCTTTCTTATATAAGGAATAACTTCGGCAATGAAGCAGACGCCGTGACCGTTTCAGAAGTTGAAAAAATAAGAGGAAATCAGTAAGCTGAATTGTTCCTAAAATAAAAAGGCCCGTATTATTTACGGGCCTTTTCTATATCTAATTGGTATTATTTTATCTTACCATCTTCCTTAGGGTAGCCAGGTATACCCATCTCATATCTCTTGTATCAATACCTTCATCCATTTTCTTTTGTAAATCGGGAGTTACGCTTCCGTCAAAATCCCACATTTTCAAATATTGGTCATAGCCTGAGAACATATTAACGGTAACATGGGAAGCATAAACATCAGTTCCCCGGGGAATAAGAACCTCTAGTAACTGCCAGTTTCCTTTAACTCCGGCATCTATCATTTTTTGATGCCATGGTTTGAAAGTTTTACTTTCAGCATCCTCATAAGCCTGATAATTTCCATCCTTGACCTTCATAAGATCAATGGTGGCCACCATTCCGGTTTTCATTTCAAAATCATCTTCTGTGCTGTCTATGATTTTAAGATATAGCCTCACAGCAAGATTCCTTGAGCCACCTGCCATATTTAATCTATTATCGAGCTCTTCGTCACTCAAATCCGGATAGGCCATTTTTGCGCTTTCAAGAAATCCATCTCCGCCGTGTAACATTTTAGACATGCTATCAAATACCGTCACGGTAAGGTATTGATATCCCTGGTCTTCCCCACCCGGAAGCAATTGCCATAAATCCCAGCCAACAATATCTCCACTGGCTATTCTTTGTTCATGTACTTTCTGATAGAAATCTTCCGTCTCATTGTAAAATGATTCCTGAGAATTATCTACCTGCATGAATTCAAAAGTTACATAGGTTTCGTTCTGGGCCTGATTCTGGCTACTAAAAAGTAAAATTGAAAATAAGATTAATAAGCGTTTCATAATTCCCCAATATTTTGATTAATAAAAGTTTGTCTATTAAAGATAAATAATATTTTTAATAAACTGATAATCAATAAAATACAAAGAGTAGCACATCGCTAAATCCCATAAGTATATCTTATAAATCCTATACCTGAATTCCCTAATTTTTATGATATACGACACCTAAATGCAAAATTTTCAAGCTTATCATTAGTTAAACGATAAGCTTGAAAGTTTTTTTAAACAGGTGAAATAATGTTCTATCAGGATTTAGGATAATCCTTATCATAAGGCGGGGTTAGTGTTGGTGCATCCTTCCTTGGTTCCTCCTCCAAAAATACTTTTTCGAAGGTAGGAGCTTTATCTATCCTGTCTCCCAGAGTCCATTGTGATTTGGGAATTCCATACCATTTTAATAAAGTGGCAGCAAAAGAAGTCGCATCAAAAAGAGTGTCCCCCTCCGATCTAAAAACTGTATTTTTTTTAATCCACGGCGACACCAATACCGTTGGAACTCTTGGGCCCAGGAGATCATATTCAAAAGCATCCAGTCCATCATTAGGCCAGGGTTTCTGAGCATAAGGCGGACTTACATGATCGTAGATCCCTCCATTTTTTGAAACGGTGATAACAAATAATGTATCCTCCCAGTGAGGTCCGGACTTTATGGCTTCATATATTTCATTTAATGAAACTTCGGCAGGCACCATATCAGTTCCCGGATGATAGGAAGTAGTTCCCTTTGGAGCATACCATACAGGTTCCAAAAAACTAAATGCAGGTAAATCTCCGCTTTTTGCCTGAGATATAAAGTTATCCAGGGTATCACTGAATTTGGTGGAATTTTTATCAATACTGGGAACCTGTCCTTCTAGGTATAAATGATAGGTAAATGGAAACTCATCCCATATCATCGCATTGTAAATTTTCCAGTCACTTATACCATGGCTCCATAAGAGTTTCCATAACGATTGGCGGTGCGGGAATTTAGCCCAGTAAGCATAAGGGTTTCCACCTTCCCAGGTGCCGAGACGGTTGAGTGCCGATCCCGTTGCTGCGAACGCACGATTGATATCGGTGCCGCCGGGAACTGAACTAAACCATTCATCACTAATAGCAAAATTTTCGGCAAGTCCGTTAAAAATTGGCAATTGCTCTTTACTAAAGGTTAGCATCACCTCCTCGTTTGCATTATTTCGTACAAAACCTCCCATGTCGGGTTTAGCTCTGCCGGGATACCCAGG
>JAGXII010000153.1 GCA_024635735.1 Christiangramia sp.
GCAATTGCGGCTATGATATTCTCAGGAATTAAAAAATTGGCTAAATAATTATGGCAAAAAGATCAGCACCGGAAGTTAATGCCGGGTCTATGGCAGATATCGCCTTCTTACTCTTAATCTTTTTCCTGGTAACTACTACCATTGAGACAGATAAGGGGATAAGCAGGAAGTTACCGCCATGGCAACCTGAAGACGTTGATCCTCCGGTTATTAAACAACGAAACATTTTTACAGTTCTGGTTAACAGTAATAACCAGCTGCTGGTAGAAGATGATGATATGGAACTCTCTGAGCTTAGAGAGGCGGCTGTTAAGTTTTTAGATAATGGAGCAGGAACCGGTGAAGAAGCATGTAGTTTTTGTCAGGGTGCTAAAGACCCGAGTTCTTCTGTGAATCCTCAGAAAGCCATTATTTCACTGGTGAACAACCGGGGAACAGAGTACGGTACTTATATTGCCGTGCAGAATGAACTTGTGGCAGCTTACAATCAACTGAGAGATCGCGAAGCACAGCGTATGTATGGAACCACCTTTACCAAAATGGAGAAGGATTACTATGATCCAAACTTTAATGGTGATAAAGATGCTCTTAAAGAGAAGATCGATGTGATAAGCGATATGATCCCTCAGAAATTGTCTGAAGCAGAACCAACCAGTTAGAAAGTATTAAAAACCGAAAACGACTTTAATTATGTCTAAATTTAAAAAGAAAAAGTCCGGAGATTTGCCTGCAATTAGCACGGCGTCTTTACCTGATATCGTTTTCATGCTTTTATTTTTCTTTATGGTTGCTACCGTAATGCGTCAAAATACTTTAATGATTCAAAATCAATTACCGTATGCTGACCAGGTTGAGAAACTGGACAAGAAGGATTTAATCATGTACATTTATGCAGGGAAACCTAGTCAAAGGTACCAGGCAAAATATGGAACAGAAGCCCGTATTCAGCTAAATGATAAATTTGCAAGTATTGAAGAAATACAACAATTTATCTATTCTGAGCGTGAATCTAAGAGAGAGGAATTGATTCCTTACCTTACCACTGCTTTGAAAGTTGATGAAGAAACCAATATGGGTCTTGTTTCCGATATTAAACAAGAATTGAGAAAAGCTGAAGCACTTAAAATTAACTACACCACTCGTGTAGGTGAAGCGATGAAGAACGTACAATAATCTTTTCAAAATAATTTTATAAAACATCCTGTCCGGGTCAAGCCAGACAGGATGTTTTTTTATATTTAGATTCCTATTTATGATTGAATGAAACATCCTGTTACGTTATTATTACTATTTATTTCTTTGTCTGGCTTTGCTCAGGAGGAAGAAGCGTCCCTTAAACGAATCCCTGATACGATACCGGCCACCATCGATAGTTTATATAGAGAAGATCAGTTTTATGTAGGCTTTAGCTTTAATCTGGTTGCCAATAAGCCTTCCACGATTAAGCAGGAAAGTTTTTCCGGAGGATTAAATTTCGGGTTTATTCGCGATTTTCCCCTGAACGATAGAAGGAATTTTGCTTTGGGAGTAGGTGTAGGCTGGTCTATTAATAGCTACGGGCAAAATCTTTTTATAGGGAAAAATCCGAATGGGAGTACCAGTTTTCAAAGTCTGGATAATAATTCAGAATACAGTGTAAATAGATTTACTACGCAGCTGGTTGAGATACCAGTAGAATTCAGATGGCGTACATCCACACCCTTGACCTATAAGTTTTGGCGTATCTATACAGGCGTACGATTGGGTTATGTTTATAATTTCCAAAGTAATTACAGAGATGATATAACCCAGGTTATCGTCAATGACCTTCCAGAATTAAACCGTTTTAGACTGGGAACAACCCTTACCTTTGGGTATAATACCTTTAATTTTCAGTTTTATTACTCGCTGAATCCATTTTTTAAGGATGGAGTGGTAGATGAAATGCCTGTAGAGCTTTCTACGGTTAAAATAGGCCTTACCTTTTATATTTTATAGCCATAATTTAAGAACAACTATCTGTGGTATTAATCCCACCAAGATACCCAGGGATATTTCCCAGTTAGAATGCGCTTTATAATAGAGTCTTGAGGAAGCGGTTAGTCCCAAAGCTATAAGAAAGAAGCTTATGGTGTAGATAAAATAAAGGTGAAAATAGATACAGAAACCTATTACAAACATTAGTAGACCTGATAATCCCACCATATGCAGGCTCACCTTAGTTCCGAACCAGGTAAAAATATAGGCGATTAAGCTTGAACCCAGTATACCAACGAAATAATAAAAAAGCGCAGGATAGTTATATAGATTGAGAATTTGGTTTAGCACCATCATACACAGGAGCATAAAAAAGAATAAGGGCCACCTTCTTTCCTCAACATTATCCAGAAAAATACTGCTTGCTTTTCCAAGGTTCTTTAAAAGGAAATAAAAAACAATTGGAATGAAAATAGTTATTATGGCAATGGCGAGTAGTTTGGCTTTTATTACCTCTTCAGGAAAAAACCGTGGGATAAATATAAAATAGAACATACTGCCGGCAAATGGCATCCATATGGGATGAAACAAATAGGAGGCAATCTTAAGTAATAGCTTCATTAAATTTCTTTACGCAATCGTGCTACTGGAATATCCAGTTGTTCTCTATATTTAGCAACAGTACGGCGGGCAATGGGATAACCTTTATCCTTCAAAACCTTCGCAAGCTTTTCATCGGTTAGCGGTTTGCGCTTATTCTCTTCTTCGATAGACATTTCCAGTATCTTTTTGATCTCTCTGGTCGAAACATCCTCACCCTGGTCATTTTTCATCGATTCAGAGAAGAATTCCTTAATTAATTTGGTTCCGTATGGGGTGTCAACATATTTGCTGTTAGCGACCCTTGAAACGGTGGATACATCCATCTCGATCTCGTCGGCAATATCTTTAAGGATCATAGGCCGAAGGTTCCTTTCGTCTCCACTTAAAAAATATTCCTTCTGATAATTCATTATCGAGCTCATGGTTACCATAAGGGTTTGCTGTCTTTGCTTGATAGCTTCGATAAACCATTTTGCAGCATCCAGTTTCTGTTTGATAAACATTACCGCATCTTTCTGAGCCCTCGTCTTTTCCTTGGATTCTTTATAGCCTTTAAGCATGTTGCTGTAGTCTCTGGAAATATGCATTTCAGGCGCATTTCTTCCATTAAGACTTAGTTGTAAATCCCCATCTTCAATTTTAATGGTAAAATCGGGAATAACATGTTCAACCATTCGTGTATTTCCAGAGTAAGCTCCTCCGGGTTTTGGATTCAAATGCTCGATTACCTCAATGGCTCCTCTCAGTTCATCTTCAGTAATATCATGACGAGCGAGTAGTTTGCTGTAATGCTTTTTGCTGAACTGATCAAAAGAACGTTCCATGATATCCTTTGCTAGATCCACCTGTTTTGTAGGCTCTTTTCTCTGGAGTTGAATCATTAGACATTCCTGAAGATTTCTGGCTCCCACACCTGCAGGATCCAGCTTTTGTACTTTGCGAAGTACTTTTTCCACTGTCTCTTCATCGGTATAAACATTCTGGGTAAACGCAAGATCATCCACAATGTCCTGAATGTTTCGTCTTATATATCCGCTTTCGTCAACACTTCCTACCAGGAATTCGGCAATTTCCTGCCCGGTGTCGTCAAATCTAAATGTGCTTAGTTGTGTTTTAAGATGTTGGGTAAAGGAAGTTCCTGCGGCATATGGGACACTTTTATCGTCATCATCGGGACTATAATTGTTGGTTTGCAGCCTGTAACTTGGAATTTCATCGTCACTTAAATATTCGTCAACATCAATATCGGTCTCTATGCTTTCGTTCTCATAATCGTCATCTGCAGTGTCCTCATTACTTAAATCGTCATATTCATCAATGCTTTCTTCCTTCCCCTCATCTAAAGCGGGATTTTCCTCGAGTTCTTGCTTTATGCGCTGCTCAAATGCCTGCGTTGGCAATTGGATCAACTTCATAAGCTGTATCTGCTGGGGAGAAAGCTTCTGTGATAATTTTAGATTTAATTGTTGTTTAAGCATAAGCTTATCTACTTTCTAACAAAAATAAGGAAAATCGGGGCCATACTTCATTTGGCACGGGAGATGTTGTGGTAAAATTTTGTTAATGTGTTATCCCAGATTTTCCAGGTTCCGGAATCTCTTTGGGAGTCGGAGTTCAAATTCCAATTCTTCCTGATGGATAGGATGCTGAAATTTTATTTTTCCGGCGAATAGATATAGCAGTTTGTTGCTGAAAATACCTATTTCTTCTATGCCATATTCCTTATCACCAACAATTGGATAAGCTTTTTGGGAAAGATGTTTTCTTATCTGATGGGTTCTACCCGAAAGAGGGATTGCCTCTATAAGGCTGAAATTTCCATTTTTAAGTTGAAAATATTTAAAAGGTTTTGCAATCGTTTTAGCAGGTTTACCCTCCAATGGTGTATTAATTTCCAGAGGATCTAAAAATTTATTATGAACAAGCGCATAGTAATGTTTTTGAATCTTTTTTGCGGCAAAGGCTTTATGAAGAGCCACTAAAGATTTCTTCGTTTTTGCGCAAAGAAGAATTCCTGAAGTTGGAGTATCAAGCCGGTGTGCCGGTAAAGGAAAGGGTAGAGCATCTAATTCTATAGAGGGCTGAAGATTAAAAGGAAGAGCATTCTGGGCTGTTTTAAAGAAATTTCCACTTGTAGCATATCCTGGTGGTTTGTGTACAACTGCGATAAAATCATCTTCAAACAAAACATCCATTTTGAGTTCAAAGATTTTTTTTCTGTACACTTCAGGCTTGAGGAGATCAATACGCTGGCCTTCATGAATCCAGTCGGCTGTCTGGGCGGGCCGATGATCGAGTAATATTAATCCCTTTTTTACCGCTTTTTTTACCGCACTTCGGGTTGTGACAGAGGAGAAAATAGAAACCGCGTATTCCTGCAATCTAATTTCCTTAGAAATAGCAGGGACAATATGTGTTTCAGCGATTTTCAATAGTTCTAAGTTAAGTCAAAAAAAATAGCCGCGAATACACTTAAATCTTCCTTCTTAGTGCTATTGCGGCATATTTCTCTTTTAAGTTATAATTTTTATCCCATATGTTAGTCCTAAAATTCTGCGTTCAGTGGGGTTCTCGGGAATGGGATCACATCACGAATGTTGGTCATTCCGGTGGTGAATTGTACCAGTCTTTCAAATCCTAAACCAAATCCACTGTGAACACAGGTTCCGAATTTACGGGTTTCCAGATACCACCAAAGTTCTTCTTCAGGAATATTAAGCTCGCCCATTTTTTCCTGCAATACCTCCAGGCGCTCTTCCCGCTGGCTTCCTCCAACGATCTCTCCAATGCCGGGGAAAAGTATATCCATGGCTCGTACCGTTTTTCCGTCTTCATTAAGCCTCATATAAAAGGCCTTTATTTTTGCAGGATAATCGAATAAAATCACAGGACATTTAAAATGCTTTTCAACAAGAAAACGTTCATGTTCGCTTTGCAGATCGGCTCCCCATTCTTCAATTATATAATTGAACTTTTTCTTTTTATTGGGCTTTGAATTCTTGAGGATTTCAATGGCTTCAGTGTAGCTGACTCTTTTAAAATTATTTTCCAGCACAAAGTTTAGCTTCTCCAAAAGTGTCATATCGCTTCTTTCGGCCTTCGGCTTTAGTTTGTCTTCATTAGCCTGTCTTTCTGCAAGGAATTCCAGATCTTCCTTACAGTGTTTAAGCACATAATTTAAAACATACTTAATAAATTCTTCGGCCAGATCCATATTTCCGTCAAGGTCACAAAATGCAACTTCCGGTTCTATCATCCAGAATTCTGCAAGGTGTCGGGAAGTATTCGAGTTTTCCGCACGAAAGGTAGGTCCAAAGGTGTAAACCTGGCCTAATCCAAGGGCGAAAGCTTCCGCTTCCAGTTGCCCGGAAACGGTAAGATTTGTTTCTTTTCCGAAGAAATCTTCCTTGTAATTAATACTGCCGTCTTCATTTTTAGGAGGGTTTTTCATGTCCAGATTAGTTACCCTGAACATTTCACCTGCACCTTCGGCATCACTCCCTGTAATAATTGGCGTATTTACATAATGGAAATTCTTTTCCTGGAAATATTTATGAACCGCAAAAGATAGTTTACTTCTAACCCGCATAACCGCTCCAAAAGTATTGGTACGAACTCTCAGGTGTGCCTGTTCGCGAAGTTTCTCCATGCTGTGTTTCTTAGGAGAAAGGATAGTATATTTTATCTCTTCGGGATTGGCATCTCCAAGAATTTCGAGCTGTGTTACTTCAATTTCAACCCGTTGCTGGCTGCCCAGACTCTCCTTTAAAGTTCCTTTTACTGAAATCGCTGCTCCCACATTAATTCTTTTCAGAATTTCCTCATCGGTATTTTCAAAATCGATAACACACTGAAGGTTTTTTAAGGTGGAACCATCGTTGAGCGCTATAAAACGATTGCTTCTAAATGAGCGTACCCAACCACTAACATGGAATTCCTGTAAAAACTGATCGCTTTCCAGTATTTCAGCGATTTTTGCTTGTATCATTTATTCGAAATTTAGAAAAACAAAGATAGTTTTTAGCCTGAAGCTTAGCAAGCAGGCCCTTTCTTTATAGTTTGTAATTAATTTTTTTGATCTTCAGAATCCAGTTCTTCTTCATCTTCTTCTGTTTCAATAATCCTCATCGAAGGCTCTTTAAGAACTTTCTTATTCGCGATACTACTTTCCAGTGATAATAATAAAGATGGCAGTAAAAGTAAATTAGAAAGCATTGCAAAAAGCAAAGTTGCAGAAACGAGTCCGCCCAATGCTACAGTTCCGCCAAAACTACTTATCATAAATACTGAAAATCCAAAGAAAAGGACTATCGAAGTATAGAACATACTTACTCCTGTTTCCCGTAATGCTGCATAAACTGAACGTTTAATCTTCCAGTTATGTGCCTTAAGTTCCTGCCTGTATTTTGCCAGGAAGTGAATAGTATCATCTACCGAGATCCCAAACGCTATACTAAAAACAAGGATCGTTGAAGGTTTTATGGGGACTCCCAGGAATCCCATAACACCAGCCGTTACTATAAGAGGAAGCAGGTTAGGTACCAGAGAGATCAGGATCATTCTAAAACTTCTAAACATCCAGGCCATTAAGCCGGCAATCAAAAGTATAGCTAGTCCCAGAGATATAATTAGGTTTCTAACCAGGTAATTTGTTCCTTTTTGAAAGAGCAGAGCTTTACCAGTAAGCGAAACGTCATATCTTTCTTTAGGGAATATTTTATTGATCTGCGGAATGAGGTCTTCCTCGATCTTTTCCATCTTGTCGGTTCCCACGTCCTGCATAAACGTAGTAATCCTTGCGTATCTGCCCGTAGAATCTACATAGGATTGCATGATGCCTTCCTGTGAAGAAAGATTTTTAGCATAAGGCATAATAAAATTCTGTTCCTGGGAAGAAGGCAGCTGGTAATATTTTGGATTTCCATTGTAATAGGCTTGCTTGGCATACTTTACGATCCTGGTGACAGATAATGGTTTAGAAAGTTCCGGAATATCCTGGATAAACTGTTCCAGTTGATCCATCCTTTTCAGGGTAGAAAGTTTTAGAACTCCTTTTGGCCGCTTTGTATCTATAAATATTTCCAGCGGCATAACGCCATCGAATTCCCGTTCAAAGAACTTGACGTCTTTAAAGAACTGGGTTTCCTGAGGCATGTCTTCCAGAATGCTTCCCGAAATTTTAATGGTATACATCCCAATAATGCTCACTACTAGTAATGAAACGGCCGATATGTATATAGCGATCCTGTGATGTCTCACCATTTTTTCCATCCAACTTACAAAACCACCAATCCATTTTTTGTTCAAATGCTTTAAGTGCCTGTCTTTGGGATGTTTCAAATAACTATAAACCACCGGGATAATAAGTAGGCTTAATACAAAAATTGCGAGGATATTTATAGAAGCTACTGCCCCAAACTCTCGTAATAGCTTACTATCGGTTAAAATGAAAGTAGCAAATCCCGATGCTGTAGTAAGGTTGGTCATTAGGGTTGCATTCCCCACTTTAGCGATTACCCGCTGTAGAGATTTCGCCTGGTTCCCATGCTTTTTAATTTCCTGCTGATATTTATTAATCAGGAAAATGCAGTTTGGGATTCCAATTACAATAATAAGTGGAGGAATTAGAGCCGTTAAAATTGTGATCTCATAGTTGAGTAAACCAATTACTCCAAAGGCCCACATTACGCCAATACAAACTGTAAGCATGGAGATGAGGGTGGCTCTTACAGACCTGAAAAAGAAAAAGAAAATCAGGGAAGTTACTGCCAGCGCAGCCAGGATAAACAGCCCGATTTCATCAATGATATTTTGCGAATTCAGGGTCCTGATATATGGCATGCCGGAAACCCTTACATCAATATGATAATTATCTTCAAATTCCTTGATCAGCGGGTCAAGTTCTTCCAGAACAAAGATCTTTCTGGCTTTGGTGTTTACCAGCTCCTTATTGAGATATAAAGCCGATTGGATAGTGTTTGAATGAGAACTGTAAACCAGATTTTCATAAAACGGAAGCTCTGTAAAGAGTTTGTTTTCAAAATTATTAAGAGTGGCGCTATCCGGATTTGCTTCTGCTATTACCGGTACCATTTCAAAACGCTTGGGATCTTCAAACTTCTTAAGCTCTTTGAGACTTGCTGGAGAAATTACATGATCAACTTCAGGGTAAGAAGATAGTTTTTTGGTAAGCTTATTCCATGCAGCGAACTTTTCAGGAGTAAAGAGAGCTGAATCCTGAACTCCGAGTAAAATCAGGTTTCCTTCCTCACCAAACTTATTCAGAAAATCGGTATAAGTAATATTTACTTCATGATCGTCTGGCATCAGGTTCGCTTCCGTATAGGAAAAACGCATATTTTTCCACTGAGTAGCGAGCAATACCGTGGCCGTTATTATCGCGATAATAATAATAATACGGATTCTTAAAATAAGGCGGGCGATAGAATTCCAGAACCCAAAGCTAAAGATCTTTTGCATTGCTTTGTTTTAGCGGCGCAAAGGTAAAAAAAGCTGTTTTAAATCCTTTAGTATTAGTGCGCTATTCTTGTAATATTTACAGTTGTAGCTGCAAAGTGAATTTAAAGGAGAAATTCTCCTTAAAAGTTGGCAGGTGATAAGCGCCATAACGATACGCTGCGCTTAGACCAAAACCCGAAAAAAGCTTATTTAGTTCCATTCCGAATTCGGAATATCCCTTTTCCAGAGTTTTAAAAGGAATGTTCTGATGTTTTTCTGAGTTTTCCATGTCACCAATAGCATGTCTTGAAATAAAAACGAGTTCGGGTTTAAAGCTTTCTGAAATCCGGAAAGGTCTTAGTTGGTGCCGAATATGGATCATGGCCAGCCTGTCACTGAAAAACTCATTAAAATACATGGTTTCAAAACTATTTCTTCCTGCAACCGAAAATCTTTTAAAAATTTGTTCCCGATTGGGATTATTGGGATAAGCGTGAAAAGCATGTGTAAGGGGCAGGTCTCCAAAGGCATAATTACCTTCCAGGATAAAATCGGTTCTGGATTGGTCCAGCTGTTGTATTTCATGTTCCACCTTGAATCCAATCCGGGTGAAATTAAAGTCCCCGTCAAGTAAACCACTAAAAGAATGCTCAATTTGCCCTGTAAATTGAGGGAAGTTTCGCTTTAATAGAATGGTTCTTTCCGGCGTCCCCATAAAGCGGGAAAATGGCCTCCATAGAAAGGAAAAAGTTGCTGTTGTTAGTCTGTAATCTGAATATTCTATTCCATTATTTATGAAGCTATAATCTTTAATTTGCCAGATATCTTCTCTCCCAAACCTTAACTCTGCATTGAGTTTAGGAGAAAAATTGTGTTCCAGGCTGGTCCAGTATGTCTTATAATTATAAAAGAAATTTATGTTTACGAATCTTGGTTCCAGGATCAAAAAAGTATTCCGTCCTTTTAGATAATCAAAAGAGCCCGTTTCTTTAATGTCTCTTGAAACAAAGAAATTGAGGTTTGTTCCATTCCTCTTATCCAGGTAAAACTCTGTTCCAATTCCATATTTTAAAACCTCGTCTTTAAAACCGTAAGTGGAATAGCCATTAATATTGAAATTCTCAGAAATTTGATCATTTGTCCTCCCTCCAAAACCAAGTCGAATACCCTCATAATTACTGAATTTAAAAATCTTACTAAGATCGAGATCCCAGAATCCAAGGGGGTAAGAACCTGCGGCAATGGCATTTTTAATTTTAATCCTTCGTTTTACATTTCCTGCTTCAATCAAACTGTCCACCTTTTTACGGGTGGCTATATCACGACCGCTAAAAATAAGTTGCCGGTTTTCCTTCCAGAAAATGGAATCTCTTTGAGAAGCCATATCGGTAACAGAAATTTCGGTTCCCGGGCGATCAATTTCGCCATCGAAATTAAGGTCTACTTCGTAATTTTTAGTCGTTGAATTAAGATACAGGTCTCTCGAAACCTTATCTGAACCCAGAATAACATCCAGAATTCCTTTTTTTTGCTGGAGTGTGCCTACTGAAATTGTTCCACCAAATACCGCTATTTCCTTACCTCCCGAACCTGGCCAAATCCTGGTGATCTGTTCTGAACGAAACCAGATATCCTTTTCCGGATGATATTCGTAATTATGAATCACCTCCAGCTTTACCGCGCCAAGTAATTGTGCCCTGGCTTTTTGAATGGCAAGACTTGTAGTGTCCAGATACAGTACTCCCTCAAGGCCGGCAACTACTTTTTCACGTTTTGGTTTAAAATACAGCAAATAAGCAGGCTGGGATGTTTGCGTGGTATCCAGGATTTTATATTCATAATTTTCAAGAGCTTCTTTAGACAATGGGCCTGCATATTCGGTTTTATAAAGCTCATATTTTTTCTTGTAAAGCGAGAGCGGATTTACTTCCATAACAAGTACATTATAAACCGGCTCTTCAAAACCGGCAGTTTCCACTCCGGTTACCTTTTCTTTACTTCCTTCTTTCTGTGTATAAAAATTTTCAGAAATCTTTTCTGATAAATATCCCCGGCCTTCATTGAGAATGGTTTTAAATTTAGCCGAAGTAGAATCGGCATTTAATTGTATTTCTCTGTGTTCATTATCGATAATGAATTTAGAATAAGATTTATACTTAAAACCTTTAAGTGCCCTTTCCGGATCATTGAATTCACGGTTTTTAATGGCTTTCCTTATAATTTCTTCTGCAGGATCGGGTCCCGATGAAATTAGAACTGTATCGAGTTCTTCAAAAACTGGCTTTAAAGCTATTTCAAGATATCGGGTAGCACTACTAATAAATGTCTTTAGCTCACGAAAGCCTATATATGAAATTATAATTTCTTCTGATTCCTCATTTAAGCTGAATTCAAAACTCCCGTCTATATTGGTAAGAATATGCCTGTCTTCTGAAATCTGAATTTTCGCATAGGGTAGTGGCTCGCGTGTCTCCTGGTTAACGACTCTCCCGCGAATAATTTTCTGCGCAGTAGCGTTCAGACTGAATAAAAAGAGTACAAATATTACCAGGTTCCGCATATAGATGCTTACAATACTATTTTTGAATTGATTGTCCGTAAAGTATCACAATTTAATAAAGTGCGTCACTCTGAACTTGTTTCAGAATCTTAAAATACTATAAATCCTCATTATAAATGAGACCCTGAAATAAATTCAGGGTGACGAGATAACTATTATGACTAAAAACGGAGATACATAATTTTTGATTTAAAATACACTTAATATAAAAATTGCCGGTCAAATCTGTAATTTATTCAGATCTAATCCGGCAATTCTTCTAATAAAAAAAAGGTCATTAAACGGTCATAATCTCTTTTTCCTTAATTTCTAAAATCCTGTCGACACGTTCTATATAAC
>JAGXII010000154.1 GCA_024635735.1 Christiangramia sp.
GCTAAAAGTAGCACTTATACATTACCAGTTTGAAACCATTCATCCCTTCCTGGATGGAAACGGGCGGGTGGGCCGTTTAATTATTACTTTATACCTGGTAAGTAGGGGCATCTTAAAACAACCCATTCTATACCTGTCAGATTTTTTTGAAAAGCACAGGACTTTGTACTATGATAACCTAATGCGTGTTCGCACCCACGATGACCTAAATCAATGGTTTAAATTTTTTCTTTCAGGCATTATTGAAACTTCCAAGAACGGGGTGAAAACATTTGACGGAATTTTGCAACTGCAAAAGGAGTTAGAAAATAAATTAAAAGGAATTGGAGCACGAAGTGGGGATGCTTTCAAGGTAGTGGAATATCTCTATTCCCAACCGATAATCGACGCTCAAAAAGTAAGTGAAATTACCGGCAAATCTCTCAGGCCGGCATATAATTTACTTTCAGTACTGGAAGACCTGGAAGTAGTAAAAGAAATTACCGGTGCCCAACGTGGCAGGCTATACGCTTTTAAAGATTATATAGAACTGTTTAAACACAATTCTTAATTGAAAACTATAAGGAATAAAAGACAGAAAAACTATGCCATCTCAAACCAATGAACAAGCTTTAGAAGCTGCTATCCAGGAAACGCTTTGCGGTACTACCATCGAGAAGATCAAAGAACAGGATCCCGATGCGAATATCGCTGAGGAATCTGAGCAGTATTTGTCGGGCAATGGTTATTATATAGGTGATCCCGATGATTTTGATGCGATATATGCCATCGATAAAAGAAGGTTCTGGAGTTTTTTAGAGGAAACCCAAAAGGAAGAACTGGAGAAGCTGCAAAGGCATGGGGACTGGAAATTAAAGATCCTGGAACGCCTGGACAGGATGATCATCAGATTCCTGATTGGCAATAAAAAAGAACAGGATTTCAGTTTGGAAATTGATAAGGTGGAATTACATTAAACAACAACCAACAAACAACAAAAAAACTTCAATTATTTTTAAAGCTTTCCTCCATTTTTCCGGTTCCCAGTCGGAATTTAGTTTTTAATTTCTGCCTGCTTCTTTTTTTACTGTTTTTATCCTGGATGATCTGGATATAGAATTTTGAACCGGCCTTATCAAAAGAAGTCTTTTCAGGTAGCTCAAGTCCGCTGATGCTTTTTAAATTATGCCAGGGCAGGGAGAGCCAGATATTTACATATTCTCCTATACGTAATTCACCTTGCACGAAAACCTGCAGGGCACTGGACTGGATCTGGGTTCTGGGAATGATGATCCTGCCGTTTACTACCTTAAAAGTCTGATTTATAGGTCTGAACTCAAGATGTTCAAAGCGTTCATCTTTCATAAGCGGCGTTTTTTCAGTGACGGGTTTAAAGTTGTACAGCGCGAGCTCATCCAGGTCCAGTTGCAGCGTTCCATTCAGCGAATTCATATCCAGTTTTCCGTCTTCGTTCAGCACTCCGCTGGCATCCAGAACAAAATTCAGGGTACCATCAATTTTATCGGCTTTGCGTAGCTCCTCATTACCAAAATAATTGAGGTCTTTAACCAGTTTTTGGAGGTCAATATCTTCCGCATTCATATTAATAGTTACCGGCAGATTATTAGACGTCTGCACCCCGGCATCCAGCGAGAGGTCTATGCTGCCGCCAAGATACTGCAGCTGGGTATCTTCGATCTTAAACTCCCCGTTGTTCTTATAACCAATTTTCGATTCGAAATTGGAAACAGCGATAGTGCCAAATATCAGTGAATCGATCTCCACGCTCACTGAAGGGTAGTAGGAGGTGTGGATATTATCCAGGATCTCCTTAAGATTCTCTAATTTAAAGGTTTTACCGGCCGTGGTGTCCCGCTTCTTATTCAAAGATTTCAGAAGAGTTTTAATGTCTTTATTATTAAGGTACGTCGACTTTATCGTAAAGAATGAAATATGGGAATCGGCTTCCTGATCGTTATTGATGAAATTTGAAAAATTATTGATTGCGCCTGTAATATCCAGCGAACTCTTTCCCGGCAGATCAATATCCAGCCGGTCGAGATTGGCAAGGTCATTTTTGATCTTTAGATGAAGGCTGTCCACAGGCACCAGGAGGTCTGCCGCTTTGATATCTACGATCGATCGCCCAAGCATGAGTTCGCCCTCGAAATCTGAATTTAATATTTTCAGATCTTTAGCTTCTCCCTGGTAACTACCAATAAATTCGAAATCACCCGATTGAAAGACGAAGTTTACCGTTCTCAAAAAGTCATTCAAATCCCTGTTTTTACCCTTCATTTCTGCGGAAAAATCAAAATCAAAAGGATTTTCATCCTTTGTTATGTTAGTGTTTTTTGCGGTTACCATCCCATTGATCCTGGCTTTGGAATCGCCATATTCAAAATCGAGATCATCCAGTTTCAGCACCTTATCGTTTTCGAAATATACGCTGCCACCTATGTTTTTGGCGATAAGATCCCGGAATTTCAGCGAGTCGATAACAAGACTGAATTTGGGATGGAATTTATAGATGTCGTTGAAAACAGAGTTTAGATCGGCTTCTTTTTCTTCCTTCACTTTATTTTGAGGCTGTTCGTTATCCATGGCATCGATGGTTTCCATCCATTCATCCATATCAACATAAGCCGCGTCTAATTGTACCCTAACGCTACCGTTTTTTTCCAGGTCATCTATTAAAAATCCCGGAAAATCTTTGATCTCCCCGGTCAGGGAAAACGGATGATGCCCGCCAACTTCAATCGCGAATTTGTCAATGCTGATGTCGGAATGGTTCACGGCTACCTTCAGCGAATCAAATTCTATCAACGATTGCGCATTGGAATAAAAAAACTGGGCATTTAAAAACCGAAGATCACCTTCTATATTGTTTAGGACCTCCTCCAGCTTTTGAATATTCCCGGCTATCTTGCCAGTGAATACGTAGTCGCCGGCGTTGATATTCATCAAAGAAATTTTAAAGAGATTTTGGAAGATGCTAATGGGCCCTGTTGACCTTGTTTCGAAAAAGAGGTAAATAGGCTCCTTATTTTCCTGGTCCTGTTCCGGAACACGCAACGTCCCATCCACCTGGGCAAGCGCTTCTTTATATCTAAAATTGAAATGGTCAAAAAGCAAGGTTTCCGGATTGCTTAACCGCATCTCGGCATCAATATCGTTAAAAGTAAGTCCGTTATATTCCAGGCTATTCAAATCCAGTTTGATATGAGGGCGGAATTTGTTATAGACCGCTTTAAAGGTCTGGTGTAAGGTCTTTAAATTGCTGGTATTCTTTTCGTTTTGAACGGAAGCTGTTGCGGCATCGATGAGCTCGTTGAGGTTCAGGTCATCTGAATCCAGGGTCACATAAGCCAGCGCCGGATCTTTAGGATCGTTTGAGAGTAGGGAAGCGGCATTGGTAAGAGTTCCGGAAAGTTCCAGGTCGTGGCCATTAGGCAGGTTCACCTTTAAACTATTCAGAATGGATCTCTCTTTATTGAGGCTTAGATCGACTATTTCTAAAGGAAGCTGAAGCTCATTTCTTTTCAGGATCACCCTGGTATTCCTTATGGTGAACCTTCCGGTAGCCGAATTTAAGATCTTATCAGATTCAGAAATATCTCCGTTTATATTTGCCGCAAGATTGAAATTACCACCGCTAAAACTGAAATTATTGTTCTGCATCACTTCGGCGAGCGTCTCATTGGGGCCATACATTTTTATGTTGGCATTCACAAAATTTGCAGCGCTATCTGAAGACTGAAAATAAGATTCCCGGGCCGATACTTTAATGTCTTTCAGGTCGGCCTTAAAATCATCGAACATAAGTTTTATATCCTTTCGGGAGGGTTGCTGCCTGGGCTCTTTTTTTCCCTTGTTGAGGTCGTTGGTAAGGAATGCATCAAACTTTACATGGTCGAACCTTGTGCTGTCGCTAATCGATAACCTGTTATTTTGGGTCGAAAAGGTGCCATCAATAAAGGGAACAGCGCCAAACAGGAACTTTCCTTTTAGCTTCAGGCTGGAGGCAATAGGTTCGGAAATTTGATAGGTTGAAAGCTTTTTTGAGAGCTGTTGTGGAAGGATCTTTTTGATCGCCTGGAAATCGGTTTCAGGATTCTCAAAAGAAAGATCATAAGTGGTATTGCCACTGAAGTCGAAATCGGCATTCACCTTAAATTTCTGGTCATCTACCTGCAGGATAAACTCCGAAAGGATCAGGGTATTTGTTCTTTTGTCCAGGACAAATTTTGGATCTCCACTAAGCATAGCCCCGTTAATATAGGCTCCTTTTTTTGTGTTGAAACCAAGGTCGTTCACCAGAACCTGGAAGTTTAGCCTTCCGTATGATTTGTTTTCATTAGAGAAGATCGTGCCTTCCATTTCCTGAGCTTCCATGTTAAAATACTTATTCAGAATGGTATCTTTTGAAATGAATTTTACATCGTGTAAGCTGAAATTAGTCTTTTCAGGATGCAGCCAGGAGGGCAGTTTTATTCCGAGCTGCGGATTTGCCTGTGATTCCTTTTTGATCTGGATATATTGTTCAGGCGTTTTGGTGGTTTTTACTTCAGAATATATGTCGGCTTTATGAATAAGGATTTTCTTAAACTGAATATCGCCTTTCAGCAAATCCTGAGCACCAATGCTTACCCAGGCCTTATCTATAGAAATCGAAGAACTTTTATCCAGGATGGTATCGAAATCTAATTGGTGAATATCGTTGATGGTAAAGCCAATATTTGGAAATCCGCTTAAGAAATTAGCATCCACTCTTCCTATTTCCAGGCTGCCATTATGGTTGGTTTTATACCATTCCTGGAGCCCGTCGATAACCAGATTCCTGTTCGCCCAGCCTATTACAAAAAGCGCGAAAGGCACCAGGAAAAGTATACCCACAGCAATCCCTATGCGCTTCAGCCATTTAAAGGAACTTTTTTTATTTTTTGGAGCTGCTGATTTCACACGGTAATATATCTCATAAATTTATGAATACTTAGATAGGGCTGTCACTTTTAAAAATTTAATTGATTGTCTGTAAAGTATCCTAATTTAATAAAGTGCGTCATTCTGAACTTGTTTCAGAATCTTAAAATACTATAAATCCTCATCATAAACTGAGACCCTGAAATAAATTCAGGGTGACGAGATAACTATTATGACTAAAAACGGATATACATAAAAATTTATTGGGAGAATTCTGTATTACAAAAGAAATTATTCAAAAAAGCATTAGAATGCAAGGTGAGCTGTTTTATACGGAAAGGATGAAAGATACCCGCAGCGTTGCTTTGAGATTTTTAGAAAGTTCTATCAGTGGAATCCGGTGTCCCGGATGAGGATCTAATTATACGATTACTTCGGCTTTTTCGGAATATCTTCTCAAAAAACCCAAGAGTTTCCGGGGGATTTACCACTTTGTCTTTCCTCCCCGGAAAAAACCTTCTAAACCCTCACTTCGCATCACTTTTTAAAAAATATTGTTTTACTATTTAAAAATGTATCAATTTTTTATTTAAGTCGAGCTAAGTTTTAAAAAAGTTTGTATTTTTAAGCCTTTAGGTGAGAACCCTATAATTGTGAAATAACAAACTTTAAAACATGAAAAGCCTTCTAAAATCCAATTTATTCCGTGCCGGGTACGCCATTTTCGTCCTGGGACTGCTGCTAAATTTCAGCTCCTGCTCTTCGTCAAAATATCCTGACAGAGAGAACAAGGAGGAAGATTATTACCTGGTACCGCTACCTTCCAAACTTACTCCCGATATGGGCGCATTCCTGCTTTCAGATGATGTTTCCATAAAGGCGGGAGAATTTGAAAATGAAGCCGGTTTTCTAAAAGACTACGCGAAGTCTGACTTTCAAATGGAAATTGGAACTTCTGATGGCGGAAAAACCATCACTTTTACTCAAAACCCTTCTCTGGGTGACGAGGCCTATAACCTGAAAGTAACTCCTGAAGCAATAAGCATCGAAGGAGGTTCAGCCAAAGGGATTTTTTACGCGGTACAAACACTCCGCCAGCTAATGCTTAAAGAAGATGGAGATCTAATTGTGCCTGCCGTGGAGATAAGCGATTCTCCAAGATTCGCATATCGCGGAACTCACCTGGATGTGGGAAGACATTTTTTTGACGTGGATGAGGTGAAAGAATACCTCGATATTCTCGCTTTGCATAAGATAAATACTTTTCACTGGCACCTTACCGAAGACCAGGGATGGAGAATTGAAATAAAAAAATATCCTAAACTTACCGAGATCGGCGCTTACCGCAATGGAACCATTGTGGGGCACAGCCCGGGAACTTCTAACGATAATGAACGTAGCGGTGGATTCTATACCCAGGAAGAGGTGAAAGACATCGTAGCTTATGCCGGGAAGAGACATATCACCGTGATTCCCGAAATTGAACTGCCGGGTCACAGCAGTGCGGCGATTGCGGCCTATCCATATTTAAGCTGTTTCCCAAATGAGAAGACTGAAGTTGATAACGATATGATGTCTCAAACCAGCAAAGAGCAGCAGGCAGAGGGACGCAACAAAATAGTCCAGGAGACCTGGGGGATTTTTGACGATGTTTACTGTGCAGGAAAGGATTCCACCTTTACCTTTCTTCAGGATGTAATGGATGAGGTGATTCCACTTTTCCCTTCTCAGTATATCCATATTGGCGGCGATGAATGCCCTAAAGCCAACTGGGAACGCTGCCCCGACTGTCAGAGGAGAATGAAAGAAGAAGGATTGGCGAATGAGCACGAACTGCAGAGCTATTTTATTCAGCGAATGGAAAAATATATCAATAGCAAAGGCAAAAAGATTATTGGCTGGGATGAGATCCTGGAAGGTGGTCTGGCGCCAAACGCTACGGTAATGTCATGGAGAGGTGAAGAAGGAGGGATTGAAGCCGCGAAACAGGGCCACGATGTGATCATGACTCCTACAGATTACTGTTATTTTGATTATTATCAGGCTGAAGATAAAGACAATGAGCCACTGGCTATTGGAGGTTATCTGCCGGTAGAAAAGGTTTATTCCTATAATCCGCTTCCGGAAGAGTTAACTTCTGAACAGCATGAACATATCCTCGGAACCCAGGCAAATGTATGGACAGAGTATATCCCCGATATGGACAAACTGGAATATATGTTATTGCCTCGTCTTGCTGCAATTTCTGAAGTGGGCTGGACCGATAATTCTGCTAAAGACTGGGAAGGTTTTAAAAACCGACTAACAGGCTTGAGAGAGAAATACGATCAGATGGAATTGAATTATGCCACTCATGTTTTCAAAAATGAGGATAAAGAGGATAATTAATCCTTATCCCTTAAATAAAAAAGGCTGTCGGGAATCCCCGGCAGCCTTTTTTTATTGGAGTCCGTTATAAAGGAACATTGACTTACCATACATTATATCTCCACGGCACGGAAAGGGATTTGTAATGAAATCTTCCCGGTTGGAGCCGGGAAGATTCGAATATTTCCGGATTTTATTTGGCTAATTACGATTTTGCCGGAAGAATAAGGAATGGAAACGACAGGTGGCGGTCAATTTTTTCAACCACCGGCTCTCTAAATAGATTGCCTGTAAGCGAATGTTTATAATACTCCATACACAGCAGATCTACCTTTTTATTTTTAACGAATTCAGCAATAGTTCTTGATACCTCAATATTGGGATACGAAAATTCAATATGTACCGGTACTCCTTCAAAAAACGACTTAAAGTCATCATAGTTTTTCCATTGTCGTTTTGAAAGTTCAGTTTCCATCCCATCATGGATTAACGTGATGCGGGAATTAAACTTTAGGGCGATCTCCCTGAGAATTTGTAAGGCTTCAAAATTGAATTCAAAGAGGAGTTCGCTGGCAAAGGCTATATGTGCCGGCGCGGTATATTCCAGCTCTCTGGGGATGATTAAAGTGGGCACCAGCAGTGCTTTTTCAATAACATTGGTAGTATGAGTACCAGAAATACTTGCCAGGGTGCCTCTGTGTTTGCCGGTTCCCATCACCAGCATGTCAATTTCAAGCCCGGGAACTTGATTTTCGATTCCTTTTAATAATTTCTGCTCAGAGCTAATAACCTCAAACCTTTCGCTTTCAAGACTGGAATCTCTGATGATATTGTGCAGGGTTTCATTGCAGCCTGTTTCAGACTCCATTTTATACTGCTGAGTTTTGCTGAATTCTTCTTCATTAACAATACTGTAAACTGAAGGATGGATCTTTTCCCCATAGAAATTAGCGATATAAAATTTACTATTCTCCTTCTGAAAAAGACGGGTCGCGTAGAAAAGAGCACAATAAGCCTCTTTGGAAAAATCGGTTGCGATAAGGATATTTTTCATTGCATTGATATTTCATAAAGGATAGATAAATCACTTTAGTTTAACACCACGAAGGTACTTTACAGAGGTCCCGGAGAAAATGATAAAAATCAGATATTGGAGAGGTTTAATATGAATTTTTATGAAATAAGTTTTTTGGGGGATGAATCCGCGAATTTTCATTTTCTCCTAATAAAAAAAGCCGCGATTTCGCGGCTTTTTTTGGCTATATTAAAAAAAACGGAATGGCAGGTTAGTTGGATAATTTTTCCTGAAATGAATATAAATAGGCCCATGAATCTACCAGAGATCCACGAAACAAATTCCGGTCTTCATTCATTTTATTCTTGCCCGCATCCTTTTCATAGGCTTCCCATGGACCTTCTCTGCCTTTATCAAGGTCTGCAAAGGATTCAAAGGGTGTGGAAACCATATAGTCAGGATCATCCGGTCCGCCGCCCATATACGAGAACCAGGATCCTAGTGGCTCGCCATGTGCTTTACGGTAAGCCGA
>JAGXII010000013.1 GCA_024635735.1 Christiangramia sp.
GTTGAGTCTTGGTTGTCTCTAGTCTTTGACCTTATAGATAGCAAATCCTCCCAATCTATCATACAAAAGAATTTTATCCTGTGCCAAGAGTTCATTTACAATAGGTTCAGGGGTGGTTAATTTCCCCTTATGTCCAAATTTTATATTCTGAACTGCGATCAAAAAATTTGTCTCTGAAAAAACGTCAACATCAGATCGAACGACATTTTTTGTTTGGGAAGGATCCGAATTATGATATTGAGTAAATTCTATCCAATTAGAGCATAACTGTTCAGCTCTCGAGGTAAAAGCCACTTGTCCATCTACTGAATTGATAAATTTCTTTAGAGCAACAACATCATTAGTTTTTTTTGGAAAGTATGTGAAAAATAAAAAAATATTACCACAAATAAGCAGGAAAAGAACATATTTACCCATTTTCCAAAACTTCCATTTCTTTAAGTATTCTATTAATTCTAAAATACCAAAGCCCAATATCAGATAGATACCCGGTGCCAGATAGAGGAGTAACCTGTCCGAAAAAGGATACATCTTCAAGCCGCTAAAAAGAATGTGGATAAAGCCGGCAGTGATATAAATTAAAATGATACTTAGCAATTCTCTTTTAAATGTTTGCTGCCTTTTTTCAAACGTTGTGTATAGACCAGCTAGAAACACAAGCAGAAGAACCAAACCGGTAACCCAATAGGTCGAAAAGAAAAAGATCATAATCACCTTTGCCTGAAGGGCAATCCATGGAAGAATGGAAAGATCTGTAGGCATAAATGCTTCAGACCAATATCCTGTCATATATGTTTTTATATTTTCGGCTCCCGGTTGTTGCATGAACCAGATAAAAAAAAGTAAGTATGGTATGGGGGCTAAAAGGAAAGGAATAGCTTCTTTTATTACTTTAAAAGAAAAGAAACCTTTCTTAGTGAACTCCTTTAAGATCTTGTAAATCGCAAAGGATACGCAGAAAAATGGACCTACATTGCTAAACAAACAAAAAATGGAAAAAAACCCGAATGTACTAAAGGCATTTTTGTCACCTATAAAATAATTAACCGCAACAAGCCCCAGAAATAGATCCAGAGAATATTGTTTAAGAGTCAGAGAGTTGGTAATAATAAAGGGATTTAGACAAAATAAAGCCAAAAGGACGATATGAAGGTAGAACGGAAAACGGGATTTAAGTACTCTATTAAATAATAAAATAGAAACACCAGAGGTAATAAAACTTAATATCTTCAGCGAAACATAAGGCTTGGCAACAGGAGCAATTAATTTTTGTACAATTAAAAATAATGGCGGTGCAGATTGTCTTTTGGGGAGAGGTGAGATTAACTGCCTAAAATCACTGGAAATAATACCCAAACCTAAATCCAACTCGTCTCCATTGAATGACCATTCTATAAATTGCATGTAAAATCTTATTGCTATTCCTCCAACCAGGAGGAAAAATATCAGGAGATATTTTGCATCAAAAAAATTTACAGCCTTGTCCATATATTAAACATCCAAAAACACATATTAGGGAGCTAGAGAAAGAACCATTTATTCCAATGGTTTGTACTTTAGTTTTTCCCTTTGTTCCAGTTCAATATCCAATATGTCTTTTTCTTTATAGGTTAATGCCTCCTTTACAGCCCGTAAGTCTCGGGAAAGTTTGCGCATACCCGCAGGTTCTAGAGAGGCAGCGTGATCTGTGCCGCGCCATGTGCGATCCAAGGTAAAGTGTCTTTCTATCACCGGGGCTCCCAATGTATAGGCAGCAACATCTACGGCTATTCCTAAATGATGACCCGAGAATCCAATATGTTTAACTACATTCTCGTATTGATGTTTTAATTTAGCTATTTCTAGTAAACATACATCCGCAAATGGTACCGGATAACCAGATGTACAGTTGTACAGGATCAAATCCCGGTTCCTGTTCTTTTTAACAAATAGTTGGACTATGACAGAAATTTCCTCAACGGTTGTCATTCCTGTAGATATGTGAATTTCTCCGGTAAAATTATCACATAGCCATTCCAACATGGCTAAATTGTTGTTGCAGGCACTGGGAATTTTAATGAATTCAGGATTTAATGACGCTATTTCTTTTGCTGAAGTCAGGTCCCAAACGGAGGAGGAATATATCAATCCCATTTCTTCACAAAACTCTTTAAGCTCCCTATGTTGCTCAATATTAAACTCAAGAAATTCCCGATGTGCACCATAAGTTTCCCCATAGGAGTTCACAGGATTGGGATGGGGTGCATCATATTGTTCTTTACTTAACAATTCTCTGTTGCTGCGCTTCTGAAATTTAACGGCATCAACCTTGCAAAAGATCTTAGCAACTCTGATCATTTCTTTAGCGATCTCGAAATCACCTTTATGGTTGCAACCGATTTCTGCAATGACAAATGGAGTATTATAGTTCTTCAAATCGTTTATTGTATTTTGTTATAAACCGGCAAGCCTCCCGGATCGCTCCGGACCCTGCATCGGATGTTAATTTTATATCAGAAATTCTTTTAACCTCTTCCATAGCGTTATTAGGACATATGGACCAACCAACACTTGCCAAACAAGCCATATCATTTACATCATCCCCCAAATAAGCAATGTGGTTCATATCAATATTCAGGGTCAGACAAAGCTGTTGTAAGAGCGCCAATTTATCCTTTACCCCTAAATATACCTTATCAATATTCAGTTTCTTCATCCTGGCAGCAACCAGGGCAGAATTCTCTGAAGTAATTACTGAAACTGAAATATCGTCCTGCCTGAGAATCTCAAGTCCCATCCCGTCTCTCATATCAAAAGTTTTTGCCAGTTCGCCGGTTTCGGAATAGAGTACTCTTCCATCGGTAAAAATTCCATCAACGTCTAAAAACAGGTGCTTGATTCTTTCAGGCTGTCTTCTGGATTGAAGTTTAGCGAGCAACAATTCCTCGACAATTATCCAATCCGACAAAGAATCAATTTCGTAATATGACTGTTCAGGCATTTCTATTATACCTATGTCTCCACTAATCCTGTTTTTGCTTTTTTGTAAGGCGGTTTTTGTAGAACAATATATCGCTCCATTTTCCGCTAAATTTCCTTCAAAATCTTGCCGTCTGGGACGATTTTTGAAATCATAATTTAAAGGTTCTCCTCTTTCATTCCAGAAGAACCTGTGGTTTTTTACCACGCTCAAAACTGAGTCCTTTCCTGCCTTAACCGCTCGTAGAGCTTCATTAATCTGTTCTCTTTGCGTAAAAGGAGAAGTCGCCTGTAAAAGACAGAGGAGATCAAAAGAATATGATATCTTCTCACAAAACTCTAAAATGGCAGTTTCTGTAGAAGCTGTGTCTGATGCACTTCCGGCACTTCTGTCTAATACCGAGATTTTAGAAGTCCAGGAATATTGTGCGGTGATAAACTTCCTGATATCATCGTCATCGGTGTAAACAAAAACCTCTTCCAGATCAGAAAAGACTGCTTCTGTTAGGACCCAACAAAACAAAGGGCGTCCTAATAATTTTCGTTTATTTTTTCCCTTTATTCCTCTGGAATTTTTTCTTAATGGGATAAATCCAATTGATTTCATGAGATCAATATACTATTAAACAATTTGATGTTCAAAATTCCTCGTTTAAAGGATTAAAAATTTTCCTATCACTATCTCTTATAAATCCCGGCGGGTGTTTCTTCAAAATACTGTGGAAGCTTTCCTCAAATCTTTGTTCGCTGGGATCTAAATAAAAGACTTGCTTATTATCTATATATGCATGAAAGATTTCTTTTCCCGACTCATGAAGTATTATACTTGGAATATTAAGCATTTGTGCTTCAATTATACATCCTGAAAAATTAGTTACATGAAGTTTAGCCTTAACAAGAGATTTGGGTAAAGGACTGTCAAATGCCTCTTCTATTTCACAGGATTTAATATTAATTCCATTTCTGGTCAGAAAACTTTCTAGAGTGTCACGCGAAAAATTGCTTCTCGGATGCATCCTCAAAACCCATGTTAAGTCAGATCTTTTGATTAAATCCAATAGTGGTAAAGGAAGCATTTCTTCCAGATCCAAAGTTTGAAGACTAAAAAACACCTTCTCCGGTTCTTCACCTTTTCTCAAGCCTTCATGATGGTATGCCATATAGGGATGTCCCGCAATTTTTGCCTGTACAAATGTACCCTTCTCAATCCATTTTTGAATATTCGCTTGAGACCGTTCATCCCAGTTCCAATATTCTAAAGGCATAGTATTATAAGGCTTTTCCGGATGTTTGGTCCATGCGCTATAAGCCATATGAACATTGGTTTGCGGCCCATGCTGAAAATCAACGGTCTTTATGCCAAGTTCTTGTGCAGCAAGAATAGCTGCAGCGAGATCGTCATATCCGTAATAGCTAAGAAAAATCACTTTTTCGGGTTTCGTTTTTTTGAAAAGTCTGATAAAAAAACCCTTTGTGCGATTTATCTTTTTCGCCCAACTACTTAAACTTTTCAGGGAAATATTCAGGTTTTCAGCATTTGGAAAATCCCGGACTAACTGCTCATAAAAGGATTCATAAGAATCCAATCCGGGAATTTCGTTTCTTGATGAAAAAACAAAATTTTTCAGTTTTTGGATAGTTTTATAGTGATCAAGATATTTATGTAGGGGTATGACGGCTTGCTGGTTATAGTTCTTTTCATATACCTTTCCGAACTCTATGTTGTACACCTCCTCCTGCAGTTGATGAGCATCTACCATAGAATCAAAAAAACGATTGAAATATAAGCTTTCTTGCCGGGTACGGTGAAAATGTGCTCCAAAAAAAAGAATTCTTTTGGGTTTTAAATCTCTGAAAAACCTGGAAACCACAAACATTGCTTTTCCAGTTCTTTTTACCCCTTCAAAAATTTTCCTGGGTAAGATTTTTTTCTGAGGATCCGGGGTGTTTTCCGGGTTACCTGGTTTATTACCCGTACCAATATTGAGAAGAAAAATATACAATTTGATTCGAATATATGGCCAGACATCCACCCCATTTACCTGCCACCTATTTACAGGAAATTTTTCTTCAAGCTGCAGTATGTATTTTTTTATCTCCGCTCCGCTCATGATCCGGTAATTGTATTTATTTCCTGAACGACCTCCTTTAAATGCGAAAATGAAAGGTAATGCTTCAGTGATTGGTAATCGATCTTTGCATCTCCCTCACCTTTTTTCCAGATGAAATAAAGATTTTGTAA
>JAGXII010000155.1 GCA_024635735.1 Christiangramia sp.
CAATCCTTCTCCCCCGATAAAATGCGGCGGATCGCTGGGTTTTTGAATGTCTTCCTTATAAGATGGAGATACGGTATGAACAGCATCTGCCAGCCTTATCCCCGTAGCCATAAGATTAATACAATCTGTATATCTAGGATCCTTTAAACGCTCTCTGTCATAATTCACTTCAGGGAAATAGGCCTCTACTGAGGAATAATTATCTGCAAAGGGCCGTATGCCCTGAATTGCCAGATTATGGATCGAGTACACAAACTTTATGTCTTTCAGTTTCTGAAACCTTGAATTGAATTCACGATGAAATAAGAGCATACTTGTATGCCAATCGTGTAAATGAACAATATTTATCGCACCCAGAATTCCATCCCTTATGGCTGCTGCGACCGCAGTACAAAAGAGAGAAAACATGTTGGCATCGGTAAAAAAAGGCTGATCAGGATCATTAAAATAAATATGAGCAATATCACCTGATTTAAGGTCGGGATGATGAACCACAAAATGTTTAATCCCGGGAGTTTCTCTTTTACCCGGAACTTCATATATACCCGCGCTTTGAGCTTCTCCTCTAAAAATAAAATTAACCTCTGCAATTTTATTTCCAGATTGATGTAACCTGGAATATGAAGGGGTAATCACCTGTGCAAGATCTCCTCTGGCAGCAATTTGTCTGGGAACATCGCGAACTACATCGCCCATTCCGCCGGCTTTGCAACGAGGGATACCATCATTTTCAGCAGCGACGAATAAAAAATTAGTTTTCAATACAAAAGGGAATTAGTTGGTTACCGGAATTTAAGAATTAAGCCTTGGGTCACATAGTTTAATTCATTAAATGATTGTTAATATAACACATAAATTTAGCAATAAAGCACAAAAAAAGCCCCTTCTAAAAGAAGAGGCTTTGCATTAAGATTAAAAAATCTATTTTATTTTGAATGCTTTATCCTGTGGATAATAAGCAACATCACCTAATTCTTCTTCGATTCTAAGCAATTGATTATACTTGGCCATCCTGTCACTTCTTGAAGCCGAACCAGTTTTAATTTGTCCGGTATTCAAAGCAACTGCAAGGTCGGCAATTGTATTATCTTCAGTTTCCCCTGAACGGTGCGACATTACCGAAGTGTACCCAGCGTTATGAGCCATATTTACAGCGGCGATGGTTTCGGTTAAAGTCCCGATCTGGTTCACTTTAATAAGAATTGAATTCGCGATATTTTCTTTTATACCACGGCCAAGTCTTTCAACATTAGTTACAAAAAGATCATCACCAACCAACTGAACTTTATCTCCAATCTTGTCAGTTAGAGCTTTCCATCCTTCCCAGTCATTTTCGTCCATTCCATCTTCAATAGAAATGATTGGATATTTTGAAGCAAGTTCTGCAAGATAATCGGCTTGTTCCTGACTATTTCTTACTTTTCCCTTATCACCTTCAAATTTTGTATAGTCGTATTTTCCGTTTACGAAAAATTCAGCGGCAGCACAGTCCAGAGCTATACTTACCTGCTCCCCTGGTTTGTAACCAGCTTTTTTAATTGCTTTAAGAATGGTATCCAAAGCATCTTCTGTTCCGTCTAAAGTAGGAGCGAATCCACCTTCATCACCAACTGCAGTACTTAAACCACGGTCGTGAAGAACTTTCTTAAGGTTATGGAAGATCTCAGTACCCATTTTTAAGGCATGAGAAAAATTATCTGCCATTACCGGCATAATCATAAACTCCTGAAAAGCGATAGGAGCATCACTATGAGAACCCCCATTAATAATATTCATCATAGGTACCGGAAGTGTGTTTGCACTCACTCCACCAACATACCTGTAAAGAGGCATATTAAGTTCATTTGCAGCAGCCTTTGCAACTGCAAGAGAAACTCCTAAAATAGCATTAGCTCCCAGTTTAGATTTATTTGGGGTGCCATCCAGATCTATCATTGTTTGATCGATAAGGTTTTGATCAAAAACCGAATATCCCAGTAACTGATCGGCAATTTCATCGTTTACATTCTCAATAGCTTTTAGAACTCCTTTACCCATAAAATCCTTACCTCCATCACGTAATTCCACAGCTTCATGTTCTCCGGTAGATGCTCCTGAAGGAACAGCTGCGCGACCCATAATTCCATTTTCGGTTACAACATCTACTTCTACGGTTGGATTTCCTCTGGAGTCAAAAATCTGACGGGCATGAATATCTAGTATAGCACTCATAATCTTTTTTTATTGGTTAATTAAAATTGAACTGCAAGATACAAATACAAGGACAAATAAGCCATTGAAGACGCTAGTTTTAAAGCATTTATAACATTATAATTACTAAAACGTTTTCGATAGGCGGGCTCTAATTTTTTCGGAAAGCCGAGAACAAATCGTAATATACTCTAAAACCGACACCTAGTCCATCATTACTTCCACCAACGGCTTTGATCTCATATTCTGAAAAGTCTAAAGATTCTACCGCATATTCCGAATTCAAAAAGGAATATTTGAAAAAAAGTGAAAACCAGAGATTATCTACATTAAATATTTGGCCTTCCGCCCCAACAGCAAAACTCCAGAAAGAACTATTTTCAGAATACCGGTTACGTTCTTCCAGGGCGTATAAATCCCCATTATAAACAAGAAGATCTCCACGGGCCTTAGTCTTTCCGATATTATACTGAGGTATTAAAACCAATGCTGCCTCCTCATCTCCAAATTTGAGCTTAGGTGCTAAAGAAAAGAAATAGGAGGAAAACTGGATTTTAAGCTTTGACTCTGCAATGGAATTTGGCTCTCCCACATAATTAAATTCGCGTGTTCCCGGTGAACCATAGTAGGAATCAAATCCAACTTCAGGAGCAAGAAACTTCCATTGAAATAACTGTGAGCCCACGTTTAGATTTATATAGGCATTTTCTTCAAAACCGGTATCACGGTAATATTCCACACCGCCATATAATACCGGATACTTTTGAGAGAAAGAAGACAGGCTCGTTAGAAGCAATAAAAGACCTAATACTATTTTCCTAATTTCCATCCTAATTGAATTGCGAAAATTGGAGCAAAATAGGATGCTCCTCGCTGGTTAAATCCATAACCTGCACCGAGGTTAAAATTGAGTTTAAGTTTACTGTAATATACTCTTTGAAGGCCCCATGCGGGACCAAAGAAAATTCCGTAATCGCTGGCATACTTGAGATCGCCAATGATAGGATCGCCTCCGCTAATTGAACCAATAGCGGCTATATAATTCCCGCTATTTTCTGAAGCCTTTTTGTTATTATCCTGTCTTTTTTGAAGATTATAGAAATACCTGTACTGCACTTCAAAGCCCGGAAATATCCCGAATTCTGATTCGCCCATAGATTCATGATATGCAAATCCAATCCCCAAATCCATATTAATGGCAGACTCATTGGTGACAGCTACTTCATATTCTACCGATGGTGTTATTAGATTTAATGAAAACTGACTTGAAGTACCTACAGCAGTTTGCGCTGAAAGAACCCCGGAAAGAGCGAATAAAAACATTCCAATAATGTACTTCATATCGTTTGAGTATTTCTAAAAAATAGAATATGCTAAAGAAAGAGAGATTAACGAGTAATTACTTTTCCAGCGTAAATCATAATTTTCTGGCACAAAATTATGCCCATTCACTTTACGGATATCATATCTCAACTCCAGGCTTAATTTTTTTACGGAATAGCCCGCACCAAACATTGGATTAAAGCCGGAATCCAGGGAATTTAAAACAGGATCTAAATTTCGGTTTGTATTATCAAACAAAACTTCTGATCCCGTTGGACTATTAAAATTAATTCCAATATTGGCGAAAATCTTTGAATCGGTATTCAGAAAAAAGTAATGTCTTATTAAAAACCCGGCATTTAAAGATGAATAATTTACTTTAAGATCTGCATCAAAACTGCGGGTTAAGGTGGCATCTTTTTTAAAAGTTTCATATGCCGCGTCAAGCAAAATAGACCATTTATACTTGTTAAATGGCAATAAATATTCCACTTGACCTCCAATTCGAAAAGTAGGGCCGGTTAGTTTTTCACCAGAGGCATTAATACCACTTTCAACATCCATGGAGCCAAAACCTACTGCTATAACAGGCTTAAACTTTAAAATTCCTTTATCGGACTTATTAAAATAAACTTCGTATACTGAGCCCATGCAATCATTGTAAGCTATAATATACTTTGAGAGGTCTTTGATGCTATAACGCAATCCCTCAGCATGAGTATTTATACCTTCACACTGTACCTCGTTTATTAATTGTTGCTGAAAATAATTATTAGCCCTGATTTGTTGATTAACCTGAAAACGCTTATAAACTAAAGGTTTAATCTCCCCTGCATCCATTCGATAATAAAAACGATGAAGGCCATTCTTCTGGAAACTAAAAAGATCAGCTTTACCATCTACCATTAAGCGTAGGAAAACAAGTTGTTGCTGAAATTCAGGAGCTCTTTGACCACTTAATTCTGAAACTACGTCAGAAGACATATCCACATCAACCTTATGGCGAGTGAAATAAAATTGTCCAACTTTAAATTCTCTGATTTCTTCAATACCGGCATCCTTAATTTCGGAAGCCTCTGTCAGTTTATATTTTAAATCTTCAGGGTTAAAATTCCAGTCAGAATTCTTGATTAGACATTCGACCTTATCACCGGAATTATTAATAAAATAACCTTTTTCAAACTCTATTTGAGAATAGAGATTAATGCTCATAAAAAAGACAATCAACAAAAAGTAATTTCTCATTAAATAGTTTATTCGTTAAAAAATGTTAAAGCTAAAACTATTTCAAAAATTGGCAAATATTTTTTAGACTTAACAGTAATAAAAAAAGCCGGAAGAAAACTTCCGGCTTTTTACCTAAAATTATTAGTGTTTATGCCTTAACAGACTTTATCCTTTCAATAAATTCATCAAACAAATAACTTGCATCATGAGGTCCCGGACTGGCTTCCGGGTGATATTGAACAGAAAACACATTCTTACTCTTCATTGCCAGGCCTCCAACAGTACCATCATTCAGGCAAATATGAGTTACTTCAACATCAGGATGAGCTTCGGTCTGCTCTTTATCCACTGAGAAACCATGATTTTGCGAGGTGATCTCCCCTTTACCGGAGATAAGGTTTTTTACAGGATGATTAATCCCCCTGTGCCCGTGATGCATTTTGTAAGTATTAATTCCATTGGCTATGGCGATAATCTGATGTCCAAGACATATTCCAAAGAGAGGGTGATCGTTTTCTATTATGGTTTTAGTAACGTCAATAGCGCTTTTCAAAGGTTGTGGATCTCCTGGGCCATTGGAAAGGAAGTAACCATCGGGATTCCATTCCTTCATTTCTTCATAAGTGGCATTATATGGAAACACCTTTATATATGCGTCCCTTTCTGCAAGATTCCGCAGGATATTTCGCTTAATACCCACGTCCAGTGCAGCAATTTTATATTTGGCCTTCTCATTTCCATAGAAATAAGGTTGCTTTACTGAAACCTTTGAAGCAAGTTCAAGTCCATTCATATCAGGAACTTTTTCAAGTTCCATTTTGAGCCCTTCAATATTTTCAACATCTGTGGAAATAACTGCATTCATAGCTCCATTCTCGCGGATATAAGTAACCAGCGCACGGGTATCCACATCTGAGATAGCGAAAATATTACTATCCTCAAGAAATTCCTGCAGTGTTTTATCTGCTGCCGGCCTGGATTGAGTATAGCTGAAATTTTTGCATATAAGTCCGGCTATTTTTGCTTTATCAGATTCATTTTCTCCTTCGTTTGTGCCGTAATTACCAATATGAGCATTAGTGGTTACCATCAATTGTCCATAATAAGATGGATCTGTAAAGATTTCCTGATAACCAGTCATGCCGGTATTAAAACACACTTCGCCAGCGGCGCTACCATCTTTGTCTCCAACCACTTTTCCATAGAAAATGGTACCGTCTTCAAGTAAAATAATCGCTTTTTTTCGGGCCTGATATTTCATAGTTGTCTTGTTGTTGCCGTAAAATTAATTCAATTTATTTATCGAAAGGGTATAAAAAAAGGATAAACTATTAAAGTTTATCCTTTTAAAATTTAGATCGTAAAAAAAGTCATTTTTATTCCTCTTTTTTATCATCTTTCTTTTCTTCAGCCTTAGGCTCTTGAGCTTTCGGGCTTTCTTCTTTTTTAGTTTCTTTAGAAGCTTCTTTTGGTTGTGCGATAGTTTCAGCATCTGCTTTTTTCTTACCAGCACGACGAGTAGATTTTTTCTTCTTAGGCTTATCAACACCGTAAGTTTCATTATAATCTACTAATTCTATCATTGCCATTTCTGCAGCATCTCCAAGACGACTACCAAGCTTAATCACTCTGGTATATCCTCCCGGGCGATCTCCTACTTTAGGAGCTACTTCACGAAACAATTCACTTACTGCTTCCTTACTACGAAGTTTACTAAATACAATACGTCTGTTGTGAGTAGTATCTTCTTTAGATTTTGTTACTAAAGGCTCAACGAATACTTTAAGTGCTTTGGCTTTAGCAACGGTAGTATTTATACGTTTATGTTCAATTAGGGAACATGCCATATTCGCAAGCATAGCTTTACGATGCGCAGTTTGTCTACCTAAATGATTCGTCTTCTTTCCGTGTCTCATGACATTTTATGTTTCATCATCTTGCTACGACCCACTTTGAGGAGCAAACTATGATGGTTATTTATTTTAAAATAAGGCTGTGAATTTAAACACAACCAGATTAATCCTTGTCTAATTTATATTTTGAAAGATCCATACCAAAGTTTAAACCTTTGTTGCTTACAAGCTCTTCCAATTCGGTAAGTGATTTTTTACCGAAGTTTCTGAATTTCATTAAGTCATTCTTGTTGTAAGACACAAGGTCTCCAAGGGTATCAACTTCAGCCGCTTTAAGACAGTTTAGAGCTCTTACTGAAAGATCAAGATCTACCAACTTCGTCTTAAGAAGTTGTCTCATGTGAAGAGATTCTTCATCATAAGTTTCAGTTTGAGCAATCTCATCAGCTTCAAGAGTGATTCTCTCATCAGAGAATAACATGAAGTGGTGAATAAGAGTCTTAGCTGCTTCAGTTAATGCATCCTTAGGATGTATAGAACCGTCACTGATAATTTCAAATACCAGTTTCTCATAGTCAGTCTTCTGCTCCACACGATAGTTCTCGATGCTGTATTTTACATTCTTTATAGGAGTGTAAATAGAATCTGTGAATATTGTCCCAAGTGGTGCATTGGCTTTCTTGTTTTCTTCGGCCGGAACATAACCTCTACCTTTCTCGATAGTGATCTCCATATTCAGGCTCACTTTCTTATCCATGTTGCAAACAACCTGATCTGGATTAAGAATTTGAAATCCTGAAATGAATTTTTGGAAGTGACCGGCAGTCAACTGTTCTTCTCCGGAAACCGAAATTGTAACCGATTCGTTGTCGATCTCGTCGATTTGTCTCTTAAATCTGATTTGCTTCAGGTTAAGAATAATTTCAGTTACGTCTTCCACTACACCTGCGATGGTAGAGAATTCGTGATCTACACCTTCAATTCTAACTGAAGTGATCGCGAAACCTTCCAAAGAAGATAAAAGCACTCGTCTTAAAGCGTTACCAACGGTTAATCCATAACCAGGCTCCAAAGGGCGAAATTCAAATTTCCCTTCGAAATCTGTTGAATCAATCATTATAACTTTATCGGGCTTCTGAAAATTTAGTATTGCCATATTTCGACTTCTGTGTGAATTATTATTTCGAATATAATTCGACTATAAATTGCTCATTAATATTTTCAGGAATCTGAACTCTTCCTGGTACTGAAACGAAAGTTCCTTCTTTCTTTTCAGAGTTCCATGAAATCCATTCATAAACGCTGCTATTATTAGATAATGATTCCTGTATCACACCTAGAGATTTAGATTTTTCTCTTACTCCAACAACATCTCCTGGCTTCAGGTTGTAAGAAGGAATATTCACTAATTCTCCATTAACGGTGATATGACGGTGACCAACTAACTGGCGGGCAGCTCTTCTTGAGGGAGCTACTCCCATACGGTACACCACGTTATCTAAACGGGATTCGCAAAGTTGAAGAAGCACCTCACCGGTAATACCTTGTGCGCGGGTAGCTTTTTCGAACATGTTGCGGAATTGACGCTCAAGGATACCATAAGTATACTTGGCTTTTTGCTTCTCCATTAACTGGATAGCATATTCAGATTTTTTTCCACGACGACGGTTATTTCCGTGCTGTCCTGGAGGGTAATTTCTTTTCTCGAAAGATTTGTCTTCACCAAAAATAGCTTCTCCAAACTTACGGGCTATTTTAGTTTTTGGACCAGTATATCTTGCCATTACTATAGTTATTTTGAAAAGGGATTATGAATTAAGGCATTAGTCCTTCGATAATCTAATTCCTCTCCTATGATTAAATATTATTAAACTCTACGTCTCTTAGGTGGACGACAACCGTTGTGTGGAAGCGGAGTAATATCGATAATCTCGGTTACTTCTATACCACTGTTGTGGATAGAACGAATCGCTGATTCTCTTCCGTTCCCTGGACCTTTAACGTATACTTTTACTTTACGCAAACCGGCGTCATGTGCAGTTTTAGATGCATCTTCAGCAGCAAGTTGCGCAGCGTAAGGAGTATTTTTCTTAGATCCTCTAAAGCCCATCTTTCCAGCAGATGACCAAGCTACCACATCACCCTTTTTATTGGTAAGGGAAATAATGATATTGTTGAAAGAAGCAGTAACGTGCGCTTCTCCGTTTGCTTCAACGGTCACTTTACGCTTTTTCTGAGCAGCCTTCTGAGCTTTTGGATTTGTCTTCTTTGCCATACTAATTACTATTTAGTTGCTTTTTTCTTGTTAGCAACTGTTTTTCTTCTTCCTTTTCTGGTTCTGGAGTTGTTCTTGGTTCTCTGACCTCTTAAAGGCAATCCGGCTCTATGACGAATTCCTCTGTAGCATCCAATATCCATTAGACGCTTAATACTCATCTGAACCTCAGTACGTAATTCTCCTTCGATTGTAAATTGACCTACGGCTTCACGTATACGA
>JAGXII010000156.1 GCA_024635735.1 Christiangramia sp.
AGAATATTCAGATATCGACCCGTACGCACAATTTCACCCATACTTATTACTGAAACTACCAGAATCAAAGCTCCGCTCAAATGAAAAATATGAGCTGCCATCGTGGATATTTCAACTCCAAAAAGTGCAGGTCCAAACATAACCGCCAGTCCCAGTAGTGCAGAAATTCCAAGACTCCATGGGATACTCATACCCCAGACTGAAGAATAGAAAACTTTCAAAGGTTTTTTAGGCAGGTCTATAAATAACCAGTATATCCAGAGAGTTTGTTTGTGATGCATCGCAAGCATCTGCAGGCGGTCCATAGTATCTTGATCATCATCCCCTTTATTGGAATGATTCTGAACTTCTTTTTCTACCATTGGCCTGGATACACCGCGGCTTCCCATTCCTAAATCATTATTTTCATGATCTTCCTTTTTACCGCCCATCTGAATAATATTTGGTTGGTTGTATAATTTCCTAGAGGCAAAACCGCGGCTTTCACGCTGCGATTATCGTATTAAAAGTACGCATGAATATTCCAAACTTTATTAAGATAATTATAAAATGGAGGCCTCTGCTATTTTCTGAAGATCTGAAAAATAACAGTTTGAAGCTTTAAAGAAGAAAACGTTTAAAAAACTATCCGTGTTTATAAGGGGAAATCAAGTCCGGGATAGTTCTACCGAACTCCAACTCCATCCATCATGTTTAACTAGAGTATATAATAACTTTCTTTGATTTTCAATCTTCCCGGAAATCTCTCCTCCGGGACTTTCCTTTACCAAAGATGATGCAGATAATTTTTCGGTTTCAGGAAGCGATGCTGCCGCCTACTAATGTTTAAAACCGAATCAGGATTGGAAATTAATATTAAAGAAAAACTCGCCTATAAAAGTATTACCCATAAAATCACTATTTTCACAAGCAGGATATATCTGGCATGACCCAGTAATTTCTTTTTCCAGTCTTTTCCAGAACATATTGGATAATCTTCCGGTAAGCCATCCGCCTCCCTGCATTGATATCGTGGTTTGAATGATGTCTATGACCGTAACGATATAGAGCAGAATCCCGGCAAAAAGATAAATATTTTCCATTTTTTCAGAAAGAATCAAGAGAACTTCTATGACCAGATTTTAAACTTTTATATTCAGATGGAGAATAGCCGGTATGTTTTTTAAAAGAGGTGGAAAGATAAGCAGCGGTAGAATACCTCATTTTATCTGCAATCATAGAAAGGCTTAATTCATCGTATTCTATTAGCTCCTTAACCCTTTCTATCCTCATTTCATTATAAAATTTCTTAATGCTCTTTCCTTCTGAATCACTAAAGAGGTGCGTGATATGACTATAATCGTAATGAATTTTCTCTGATAAAATTTCTGAAAGTTTCTTATTGGAAAGGCTTTCTGAATAAATTTCCTCGATTATTACAGTTTTGATCCTGCTAATTAACCTTTCATTTCGTTCCAGGATAAGATCGAAACCAACCTTTAGTAATTCCTTTTTTAATTTTTCTGTTTTCTCCGGACTTAATGGTCTTTCAAGCTCAACTTCTCCCATATCCACCTTTTTGTAAGCAACTTCATTGCGGGACAGAATTTCCTTAACGGTCATGATACACCGCTGACAGACCATATTTTTAATATGAATTTTTATTTTTTCCAAATCCGGTAATTTCAGTAAGTAAAAAGCCTGGCCGAATCTATATGATCCGGCCAAACAATTTTCTTATCTAATTTACTTTATAGTTTCTTCCAGTCTTCCGCAATTCAGCATTTTATCCCCAAAATAAGGATTTCGGATCTCTTGGGTACTTGAATACCAGTAATCTCCTTTTCCTTCAAAAGCCATTGGGCAATACTGCTTATAAATCTCGCCGGAAGCAATCGATTCCTTTAAAACAGGCTCCATCGCCGCGGTTAATTCTGAAAATAACTCACGCTGCCTGTCAATCCCATCGGTGGTTGCAATATGCCCGGCCAGATTCACAATATTATTAGAATCATTTTGGGCATAGGTTTTCTTAAGATCTGCCGCCGCTTTCTTTGCCGCTTCCGGATCACTAGCTACCATGCCGTCTTTAATATCAAGGTAATCTTTATAAGCCTTGGCTGTTATTTCATTAGAAAACTCTGCCTTAGATTCTTCCATATTTGATGAATGCATAGTAGTATCATTTGTCATACTATCCATGTTCTCCATCTCTCCATCATGCATGTTTTCTTCGTGCATTTCATTTTGCATTGGGGCCGATGAATCTTTGTCCTCATCGCTAGTTTGCCTGCAGGAAACCATTCCTATTGTCCCTGCGATTAAACCTATCATTGCTACATTTCTAAATTTACGTTTCATAACTATTATTTGGGTTTCACTTTATTTTCTTTTTTTAAACGTTCTGATCATGGTTGGTGATGAAATAAACCAGAGCACAAACCCGCTCAGAACGGTCACTAATCCAAGTACAGAAAACGATCTCAATATTATATTATTGAAATCATCACGGCCCTGGTAATCCATGGTATGTGTCACCCATAAAAAATCGAACCAGCGCCAGTCGCGATAACGCACAGTTTTAAAACTCCCGTCTCTGGCGCCAATGTATGCCTTCAAATTTTCCGGCTGATTATAACTTATTACATAAGCCGGTAAACTGCCTTCCCGATATTCATGATGACTGCCAGTTTCTGTAATCCTTTCAATTCCCTTAATCTCCAGATCATCCTTCATATGTCTGCTGGCGATATTTATCGCGTCTTCCGCAGAGATCTCCTTCAGTAATTCTCCATTTTCAGCATTTACCAGAACTTCCTCATTAATAAAGTAGTACGGGTTTCCTGAAATTTCTTTCAAACTTATAGACTTAATGGTCTTTTGCGGCATCAAATCAGAGATCCCATTTAAATTTTGAAAACCTGTTTCCTCTGGTGGCAGTTTTTTAAACTGATCTCCATGAATTTCATCTATATCTGTCCAGCTAAAATACAGACCTCCCGCGGTCCACATTATAAACTGAATCCCTATAAACAACCCCAGATAACGGTGAATCTTACGAATATTAAGGGCTGTTTTTCTTTTTACTATCATCTATTTTCTGGTTTGACGGCGCAAAATAATTTTTGTTTTTATTCTAAAATTGAATAAAGCAGCCTAATTTCTAAAAAAATGAATCAAAAGTCCCGATAAAATCACCAATGTGAATATATAAACCACAATCCTTTTAAAACCGAGATTTTTAGACAGGAAACCGCTCCAGTTACCATCTATTTTTTTCTTTTTAATATGAAAATAGACCAGTAAAAAACTTAGTACCACAAAAAACAAATTAAACCAGAAGGTATAATCTATTTTGAAAGCCTCTCCGGCAGCTATCTTTTTCGTTGATTCAGGAATAAAACCAATGATTTCAAATCCGTAATTAAGAATAAGGGCTGTTAAGACGATACTGAAATACATAATCACAGCAATATAAAGGGCTACTTTAATACCATAATATTTTCGGTTCATATCTACCAGTGGCGGCACCATCAAATCTGAATAAATAAATCCCATCACTCCGGCAAATGCCACTCCGGAACTGGCCAGAACGGTAGCCAAAGGAATATTTCCCATAGAGCCTATAAAAGTCATTGCCGCAACAAATGGCGCCACAGCCGCATTTTCCAGGCGGATTAAAAATCCCGGACTTTCGCCATTCTGAATTAAATCCTGCAGAAAAATGGCTTCCCATAAACTTTGTGGAACAAAAACAGCGACAATACCGGCAATAGCAAAACCAATGAGTATATCTTCCCAGGCCATTCCCCACTCCATCACAAACTTGTTGCTAACCATGTCCCAGCCTTTTTTTGATTTTATACGCTTTTTCCAGTCAAAATCTTCGTCCTCGCCTTCGGCTTCATTTTCTACCTTTTCACGCGCATTCTCAATCCATTTCTTAGGATAGGTAAACTTTATGAGCACTGAACTTATAGCAATAAGAACTATTCCGCCTATAATCTCGGCCACAACATATTGAGGCCCTAAAAAAATGAAGATTAAAATCCCAAGTTCTATCACCAAATTGGTAGAAGCAAACATAAACGCCACTGCCGTAATAAAATGTGCTCCTTTTAAAAACAGACTTCTGGCGGTAGCAAGAGCCGCAAAGGAACAGGAAGAGCTTATTGCTCCAAAGGCCGTAGAAACTCCCACACTTTTTACACTTAGTTTACCCATGTAATGAGTGAGTTTTGCTTTGGGAACAAAAGCCTGAATCATTGCACTTATACTATATCCCAGCACAAAGGCCCAGGCAGATTTCCAAAAAAAACCCAGAGAGGTAAATGCTGCCTCTCCCCATTGATTTAAGAATTCGTTCATTTAAAATTTATTTTTTAATGTTCCTCATGTTCCGATTCAGGATATTCTCCCTGTGGCCCCACTCCTTCTATATGCACCAATTGAGCACCATAATGACCGGCTTCAGCTACTGAATAGCCAGCGAAAGCCATTACTATGAAAACTGCAATTTCAAAACTGCGTTTATTTTTCAGAAAAAATATACTCACCAATTTGAGTACTGCAGCCAAGGCGGCCGACCAGATTGTCCAGTCAGCGAATTTATCATGATTGTTCATCACCTTCTTTGCCATGGCTGTAAGCTCATGGGCATGCGGATGCGCATATTCCCCGGCTATATATGCGCCAATAAAGCCAAATCCTATCACCATAAATATCACCCAGTCCATATTGCGATTCATTACAAAAAGTTGAATCAATTGTAAAAAAGCCGCAAGCAAGAGTAATACAATTGGAAAATGTACAACCAGAGGATGAAGATTAGGAAATTCATCAAGACTGGCTTTAACTTGATCATTCTTTGAAGCAAGGGTAGGATTGTCTGTTTTCTCCTGATCCTGAACCATTTCACTTCCGGAGTTCATTTCTACCGACTTAACTAAATTAGAATTATGTTCCTGAAGCTTATGATCAGTCTGGCCCTGAAGCATAAAAATATTCATTAAAAAAGCAATAGTAAATAATACCGTTTTCATAATTATTGATTAAGGTTAGTATTGAATTTCAGGATTTAACCCGGATTTTTTTTCGAGTCAACAATTTTAAAATCCAATTGTCAATCCTGTTTCTTACCATTATGATAGAATTCCCCTATTACATTTTATCCCGATGAGCTTTTATTTTAGCTTTCATTTTCTCCATGAGTTCAGGATTTTCGTGTAAAAACTGGATCATTTGGTCCATCATTTTTTCGGCCATCTCAGGATTAGACTTCATTTTTTCATGCATGTCCATCATCATTGCCTTTTTCATTTCAGGATCATTCATCATCATATTTTTCATTTTGTTCTGCATCCTTTGCTGCATTTCAGGATCGTTTTCCATTTTTTCCTGCATCATATTTTTCAATTTCTCCTTCATTTCAGGATTATCCTTCACTATTTCCTTAATTTTTCCACTCTCCATCATTTGCATATGATCCTTGATTAGCCACATATCTGCCGGTGGAGTCGCATGAGCTACTTCCATAAACTCCAGGAATTTAGACTGGTCGTTCACAATTTCATCGTAAACATTATTTCTAAAATTATTTTCTGCCATCGCCTCCGCTGCAGTTTTGTTCGTTCCACAACTACTTAATAATAATCCAATAATGGACACTAACGCAAATCTCAATACAGTTTTCATAATTTCTAATTTTTGATTCCTATTTTATTTTTTTAAAATCTTAAGGTTAAGCCTCCTCCAACTCCAAAGCGGTTGTCATAACTTCCCATTAAGGAATAGTTTTTTCCAAGAAAATATTCAAGCCCGGCAGTCCATGTTTGTTCATTTTCGAAGTTCTTCCCGGGTTCCAGGTCATTTACCCATCCAAAATCAGCCTGAAATTCATATTCTCCAAATAAAACTAACCTTGGAAAAATCATAATTTCCCGTTCAAGGCTTATCTGTGGGCGCAATTCACTATCCAGTCTCAGATCCATTTGAAACATATAGGGCGTAAAATAACGAACACCTCCAATGGCCGTAGTTCCTAATTCATCCAGACTATCTTCCAGTTCATTCTCAACATTTACCCCTGCAAAGAGGCGTACCCAGTCATTGATATAATATTCATAGGAAAATTCGGCTTCGAGGTTTTTGTTCCAGCCATATTCGGCATTTAAAGTGAACTGATTGCGAATATCGGAAGTCACTACATTTAAAGTACTCATATGAGAAGCAGTCTGTAGTGTTCCCCAGGTATAAAACTGGTTGGTCTCGTTTAAGAGTTTTGAAACCGGATAGCCTTTTAATCTTGGATCCCGCGGCGTATCATAGCTAACAATTCTTGCCATGCCTCCCATCAAATGGTATAAAATATGGCAATGGAAGAACCAGTCGCCATATTCATTTCCATAAAATTCTATAGTAACTTTCTTCATTGGCGGCACATTCACCGTATGTTTTAAAGGTGAATATTCGCCATTTTTATTAATCACCCTGAAGAAATGCCCATGCAGGTGCATTGGATGGTGCATCATGGTGAGGTTATTAAAAGTGATCCTCGTTACCTCATCACTATTGATCTTAATTTTATCAGATTCTGAAAGCGGAACCCCGTTCAAACTCCAAACGTAACGAGACATATTCCCGGTTAGATTCAAGAGAACCTCCTTTACCGGAATATCTTTATCATAGGTAGTTTTTTCAGGAGACCGCAAATAGTCATAATTATATTCTGAAAACATCTCCATTCCCGGCATGTCTTTCATGTCATCATTATTCATCTGCATTTTAGAGTGATCCATTTCTGCCATTTCCGGATCCTTTTCCATATCCATTTTAGAATGGTCCATAGGTTTCATGGCAGTATCCTTCATTTTCACTGTATCATGATTCATTTTAGAATGATCCATACTTTCCATTTCCATATTTTTCATATGCATCCCCCATTCTTCCATCATGGCTTGCGGATCTACTCTCCCCGGATGGGATTTTAATGCAGGCGCTCCCATCTTCATATCCATTTTTGCCATTTTCTGCATCATTCCAATCTTATCGGGCTTTGGAACAATTGGAGCTGCTGCAATTTCTCCTGTTCCCAGAAATGCCGAGGCGGTTCCGGAACCATCCTGTGCAGTAATTCTAAATTCCAGTTTCTTATCCTGCGGAATTTTTACAATAAAATCATAGGTTTCTGCCACCCCTATAAAGGTTTTGTTGTGTTTTACGGGAACCACATTTTTTCCATCGGCAGCAATTAAGGTGGGTGTTTCACCTCCAAAAGTCATCCAGAAAGACGTGGAAGCTGAGCCATCGATAATGCGCAATCTTACTTTTTCACCGGGCTTAAATCCAGGATATTCAACCTTCTCTTCTCCGTTAATCAGGAAAGCAGGATAATATATATCGGCAATATCAGCTCCTTCCATTCGCTGTTTCCAGAAATTGAGCTGAGCGCCAAAGGCGCCTCTGGCGATTACCTGGTTTAAAGGCGTAGACGTTCCTTTTTTGATACTGTACCATTCCGTGCCTCTTTTTAGAAATCGCTGCACATCTTTTGGCTTTTCATTAGTCCAGTCAGATAGCATTAAGACAAGCTCTTTATCGTACTCCTGAGCAGGCTCTCCTTTCGGCTGAATTAATAGCGAACCAAATACTCCACTCTGCTCCTGAAGCATCGTGTGCGAATGATACCAATAGGTGCCGTTCTGTTTGATGGAGAATTCATATTTGAAAGTTTCTCCAGGTCTTATGGGAGGAGTGGATAAATAAGGTACTCCGTCATAAAAATTAGGCAATAACATTCCGTGCCAGTGGATAGAAGTTTCCACGTCCATTTTATTGTGAACATAAATCACGGCGTATTCACCTTCGGCAAATTCTAAAGTAGGGCCTGGAATCTGTCCATTCACTGTCATTCCCATCACTTCCTTGCCAGCCTTATTAACCGTTTCTTTTACAATCGTAAGATTATATTCGTGTACGGGCAGGTTATCTACATTCCCTTCAACAGATTTTTCCTGCTGAGCGTATGCGCCAAAAAAGCCAAGTAATATGAGTATAATGGAATAGATGTTCTTCATGTCAAAATTTTCAATGACTAATAAATTCTGGTTATTTTTACTGGCTTTCCAGTTTTTCAATAAGTTTCTTCATTTCTGCAATTTCCTTCACCTGGGCTTTTATGATTCCATCTGCCAGTTCTCTTACTTCCGGATCTTTAATATCGGCACGTTTGCTGGTTAAAATCGCAATAGAGTGATGGGGAATCATCGCTTTCATGTATAAAATATCTCCAATAATGGGCTGTTGAGCTCTCACAAGTCCAAGAGCACCAAGAAACAGAATTAAACTGCTAACATAGATCGCTATATTCTTTTTCCGGCTTTTATACATTTTCAACATCAGGGAAAGCATGATCACCGCCATCGCAGAAATTCCCAAACAGGCCATATAGAACCTTGTAAGACTAAAATATACGTGATCAATCTCATAAGTATTCAGGTACATAGTTACATACATGGCTACGAAAGACAACCCAAGCATTAAAAAAAATTTACCGTAATTATTGCCTTTCATCTTATCCTGATTATTTTCTTTTGAATCCATTTTTAAATTTTTTGGTTGGTTTTAAAAAGTTAGATTATTTATACCTATTTAATGTTACTGAAAACATAAAGTTAATTGATGGCCAGGCCTATGGATTAAATTCCTTTAATACTTCACCACAACTTAACATCGCGCTTCCGTAATACGGATTTTTCACTTCTGAAGAACTGCTTAACCAGTCGGCTCCAAGATTATTATCGGCCATGGGACAATGCTGAATATATAATGGCTTCTGAATTTTATTCATATTAGAAACTACGGGAATAAAATTCTTATTCAGAATAACAAAAGCGGCTCTTTGTGCGTCTATTTCTGACGAATTAGCCATAGTTCTAAATTGGTAATTTATAACCTGAAGATGCTTTGCCGGTCTTGCTTCAATTCAGATCAAATATTAAATGTCCTGGGTACTGCTCTTCCCTGTCCTTACTTTGAAGAGCTGAAGAACTTCCGAAATGTAGATCAATCCCTCGCCTTTCTCATCACGGCTGCCGTGTTTATGGATTAGCCTGACAATTTGCTCAACGTCTTCTTTTCTGCAAACAATTTGTAAATTGGTCATCTTACTGTGAGTAACCGGAAATTGCAGAGACGGCAATGCCTTTTCTCCCGTAAATTTCCCGGTGCCTTCTGCGGGTGACAGGGTGAGACTTTTGAATCCGGCATCTCGCAAACCTTCCACGACTTCTACAATTCTTTCTTCCCGAATAAATGCTTTTACTTCTCTCATTTTTAAATTATTTTTATAGAAAATTCTTAACAATAAACAGTTCAAAGTTCCCAATTTTAACTCAGACGAAAGATCAATGGGAGACTTCAATTAGTACTTCCCGTTTTCGAGAAATTTCTTGTAGGTGGTTTCTGATTCAAAATAGGCAACATTACCTTTTTGACTTAGTAGCACAATAAAGGCATTAGACTTGTCAACTTTTCCACCAGTAACCGGGTCTATACCTGAGCGGGCGCTTTCTTTCTCATTTAAAGTGCTTACGCACATATTGCAACAGCCGTAATAGGTCTTACCACTTACCTCTACCGGAATTTGCGGCTTTCCCATATAAGCATTGTTTACCATGCAGACCAGCTCATTCGGCACCTGCTCGCCGGCCTTATACTCCCTCACTTTTTGTTTAATATTTACCTCATCAACTGCTTCAATGGCCGTAACCTCAGCAGCAGTCTCCTTATTCTCTTCGCCGTTTTTACACGCAGCCAGTGTAAGGAAACTCAAGACCGCCATCTTCGAAAAAAACATTTTTGTTATCATATAATTTATTTTTTTAAGGATCACGTGCAAGATGATTTATCTGCATTTCATTGCACTGCCGTTATTTCAATTTTGTGCCTGCCGATGGACGGGATAACCTTGGGGGTGATTATCCCGTCCATATCCTGCAGGTCTTATTTATTAGTTAATGGTCTCTTTTACCATTCCGCAGTTAAGCATTTTCTTACCCAAGAATGGATTGCGGATTTCTTTTGTATTTGAAAGCCAGTAGGCACCTTCATTGTTATTGGACATCGGGCAAAATTCGAGATAGATCTCTCCCATAGAAAGATTTCCGCCTTTAATAAGCTTGCTCATTTCTGAAGTCAGTTCTGCAAATGCTTTTCTCTGCTCTTTAAGATCACCGGCTTGCCTTACCTTGGAAACCGAAGATTGTGCAACTTCAGAACTCTCCACCTCAGACAGTGACTTCTCAAGGCTTGCCGAAGCTTTAGAAGCACTTTCAAAGTCAGAATCCACCAAAGCCTCTTTCAATTCAATGTAATTAGCATAGGCGGTTCCCATCGCTTTATCTTTGAACATGGGCTCAGACTCCATTCCCCCCATATTTGAGGAATTATGGTCTTCGTGGTTGTGTTGTGCGAAAGCTCCCAGGCTTACCAAAGCCAAAGAGAGCATCATTATTGTTTTTTTCATTTTTAATTAATTTTAATGGTTCAACATTTATTATCTATTACGCATTCATTCAATAGTAGATCTAATTTCCCCGCAGGTAGGCATGGCCTCTCCCAGGTAAGGGTTTTTAATTTCTTTTGAAAGGCTTAACCAGGTAGCCCCTTTATTATCATCGGCCATGGGGCAAAATTGCTCATACACTTTTTGGTCTACCCCAAATAATTTCACTGCTTTTATCAAGTGGGCCGATAAATGTTTAAAGTGTTTCCTTTGCTCCTCTATTTTTGAAGTTTTGGAAATGGATTTCGACGAAGCCGTAACTTCTTCCTGAATAAGCATCCAGTGGTTATGGGCTTCATGATCCTCCAACAATTTCATATCTACTTTAGACATTGACTTCAATAAAGCTTCGGCAGATTTTTTAGCCTCACCATTATCATCATTGGTAAAGGCATCTTTTAAAACAAGATATTGCTCAAATACTTGTTTCAATTGATTTTTAAACTCCTTTGCAACCTTTATCCTCTTTTGCATTTTGGTATGATCGGTGTTATCCTCCATTTTTGAATGGTCCACTTCTTTTTGTATTTTAGGATCATCCATATTCATTTTAGAATGGTCTACAGCTTTTGCTTTTGTATCTCCACCCATATCCATTCCGGCATGACCGGTCATAGCGACTCCCCCTTCAGGGCTCATCATACTGGCTTTACCCTGAAGCTGGGCGGCAGCATCTACCTTGAAGGTTCCGTTGGTAACAATTTCTTCCCCTTCCTCTAGACCGCTTTCCACCAAGTAATACTCTCCGGCCTCCGGTCCCAGTTCTATTTCCCTGAATTCGAAAACAGGATTCTCTGTATTTGGTTGTTTCACATATACCACGGCTCTTTTTCCTGTCCACAGTACGGCCGATTTTGGAATACTAAGGGCATCCTCCATATTAGAAATTCCAGCCTCCACTATTCCCTGGGCGAACATTCCGGGTTTAAGGGAACCTCCAGGATTTTTCATTTCGGTACGCACTGCTGCAACACGAGTAGCAGAATTAATTACCGGATCAATAAAAGTAACGGTGCTTTCAAAGGTTTTACCCGGAATGGACTGTACTTTGAAATTAATTTTATCACCTTCTTTTACCCATGGAAGATCGCTCTCATAGGCATCAAAAACCGCCCAAACTTTGTTCAGATTCGAAATTTGGAACAAACTCTGTCCTTCTTTTAAGTAGTCACCTACCTCCACCTTTTTCTCCAGTACTGTACCGGATTGATTGGAACGGATATCAAAATAGTAAATTGGCTCCTTGCTTTCCAGGATACTGTTGATCTGGCTCTCGCTAAGATCCCAAAGTTTGAGTTTATTCACAGCTGACGTATAAAAACTGGGATTTGACTCCTTGAACTTGGCAGCTTCAAAAAGCTCTTTTTGAGCAGTTACTAATGCCGGAGAGTATACTGATGCCAATCTTTGCCCTCTTGCCACTTCCTGGCCGGTAAAATTTACATACAGCTTTTCTATCCTGCCTGGAAATCGGGAAGTCACCGATTCTACGAGCCGCTCATCTGCCTCCACTTTCCCGGGCATATAAATGGTCTTTTCCGGGGTTTGTTTGGTGACGAAGGAAGTCTGGATATTTCCAAGCTGCACGGCTGACGCAGACATTTCTGTTTGATAATCAGTCACTTCGGCGCCTCCGCCGTTATCTTCAAGAGGAACAAGTTCCATCCCGCAAATTGGGCAGTTCCCCGGTTCAGTTTCCCTTATCTGGGGGTGCATGGAGCAGGTCCAGATAGTTTCCTTTTCATCGTGTAGATGTTCAGAAACCTCTGATGTGGCCCCATTATTATTCGCTGACCCTGAATTTCCTCCAAAGAAAATCCAGCCCAGGAACAACCCTAATAACAGGAGACCTGCTCCAATTAAAATATTCCGCCTGTTTGATTCTATATTTTTCATCTTATTCACCCATTAAGTAATTAATATTGTAAACTGTATTGTTAAGATCTACCCTGGCCTTTGCTTCTTCCAAACGGTAGTTCAATACTTTTCTCTCCATTCTTAAAAGCTCTTCAAAATCTTGCTCCCCATTGGAGAATTCGGTTTGCAAAAGGTCCAGGGAACGTTCGGAAATATCGGCTAGATTGCGATTCAATTTAATCCTTCTCAAGGCGTCCTGGTATTCCTGGAACATCATTTCAACCTGTGTGGTTAATTGATTTTCTGTATTTTCCTTTCTGAATTCCACAGCCTCTTTTTTAAGATTCGCCTCCCTGCGCATCGCCTTATATTTTCCACGATAGAGAGGAATGCTCACTCCCACTTGCGGAAATACCAGCGCATCTTTGCCGTTATCCGGCAGATCCATATCTGTTCTCGGGGAGATATTGATGTAATTTACGCCAAGGTTAAAACTGGGCAGCCCCATTTTTCTGGCTACCTCCTCCTGATTCTCAAAAGCATTCCTTTGATATGCCAGTTTTTTTAGCCGTGGACTGTTTTGCCTTACCGAATCCAAAACTGCTTCTTTATCATAGAATAGCTCCTCTCTCCAGAGGGAATCGGGGAAAGCTATATCCTGGGGAAGATCCGTATTGAGTAATTGTGCAAAATTAGCTTTCAGCGGAAGTTTCCTGTCCTCCAGCAGAAGCAAATGATCTTTTAATTCCTGCTCTTCCATTTCAACCCTAAGGACATTGACGAAACCGGTTCTTCCTCCTTCAAAATTCACTCTAGCCATTTCCTTAAAAGAGGCTAAAAGATCCAGGTTCTCCTTAGTAATCTTTATGGCCTTGTCCAGGTAATAAAGTTCATCATAAGTGATTCCCACATCTTTATAGAGGTTAAGCTTCGTATCAACAAATTCTTCATACTGGGCTTTAGCCATTTGCGTCGCAACATCTTTTTTTGAACTCAATGTCCCGAACCAGGGAAACATCTGTGATACTGATGTATTAAATCGTTGCGCACCAAGCCTGGTTTCCACCGGCTCCAGGAATATTCCGAAGGCGACAGTAGGATCTGGCAGAGCCCCTACCTGCGGCACCTGCTCCATAGCTGCCATATAATCATTAAAAGCTGCTTTTAGCTCAGGATTATTCTCTCCGGCCACCTGCATATATTCATCCAGCTGTACCTGAGCCAGCAAGGATCCTGAAAAGAACAGGAAGAAGATTGCTGAAAGCAGAGAAATGGTGGATGTACTATTTCTACGATTATTTTTCATTGCTCGTCTCTTTTATAGATTTTTTCCAATTCCTTTCTTTCCACATACTATAGAGTACAGGCACTATGAACATTGTCATAACCTGAATAAGCATCCCTCCAAAAGTAGGAATCGCCATAGGGATCATAATATCTGATCCTTTTCCAGTAGATGTAAGAACAGGCAATAAGGCTATTACTGCTACCGCAGCTGTCATCATTGCCGGCCTTACCCTTTGTTTACCAGCATGTAGGACTGAGGTCCTTATTTCCTGAATTCCTTCTGGCCTTTCTTTATCGAACATCTGCTTGAGATAAGTTCCCATGATCACCCCATCATCGGTCGCGATCCCGAACAAGGCTATGAAGCCTACCCAGACCGCCACACTTAAATTCACCGTACCCATCTGGAAGAGGTCCCGCATATTTTCACCGAAAATCGAAAAATCAAGGAACCAGCCCTGGCCATAAAGCCACAACATTATAAATCCGCCTGAAAAGGCAACAAAGACCCCTGAGAATACCATAAAAGTCGTTTGCAGGTTACCAAACTGGAAATAAAGGATCAATAAAATAGCCAATAACGAAATAGGGATTACAATTGCAAGGCGCTTGGTAGCTCTTATCTGGTTCTCATAATTTCCCGCGAATTTAAAATTCACGGATGGTGGAATCTCCAGCTCTCCACTATCTACCTTCGCCTTAATAAACCGCTGCGCCTGCTCTACCACTTCCATTTCAGAATAGCCGTCATTCTTGTCGAAGATCACATAACTATTTAGAAAAGTATCCTCACTTTTAATAGACTGCGGACCCTGGCGGTAAGTAAGCTCGGCAAGTTCGCCCAGGGGCACCTGTGTTCCAACGGGGGTAGGTATCAGAATTTTCTTCAAATCCTCAGGATTATCCCTGTATTCCCGGGCATAACGAACTCTTACAGAATATCTCTCACGGCCTTCGACAGTAGTGGTCTGTGAATTACCGCCTACAGCGGTTCCTATGAACATTTGCATATCTTCTACCGAAAGACCGTAACGAGCAATGGCCTGCCGGTCAATATCTATCTCCAGATAAGGTTTTCCCACGACCCTGTCAGCAAAAACTGAAGAAGATTTTATACCGGGTACCTGCTGAAGGACCTTTTCAAGATCTAAACCTACTTTTTCAATTGTTTTCAAGTCAGGACCAAAGACCTTTAATCCCATAGGCGCCCTCATCCCAGTTTGCAACATAATAAGACGGGTCTGAATAGGTTGCAGTTTGGGAGCCGACGTAAGGCCGGGAATATTTCTGGTACTTTTAACTATTTCTTCCCAGATATCATCAGTGCTTTGAATTTCGGGCCGCCATTGTCTGAAATATTCTCCATTATTATCAGGGATAAGCAATTCCACGTCCAAATCTGATATTTTGTCCTCTTCAGGTGAAAATGTACCTCCTCCATTCAGAACATATTCTTCATCATCATTCACTTTGAAACGTTGCCTGTGCCCGTCTTCGTCCAGAACATATTCGGGTACATACTGAATAATATTTTCATACATAGATATGGGTGCGGGATCAAGGGCCGACTTGGCGCGTCCCCATTTTCCTACTACCATGTTCACTTCAGGTATTGCACTAACCCTTCTGTCCAGAAGGCTGATCACCTCGAGGTTTTCTTCAACCCCCGAATGTGGCATCGTGGTTGGCATAAGCAGGAAAGAACCTTCATCCAGAGGGGGCATAAATTCTTCCCCCAACCCGGGCCAGGTTTTAGTTAATGCCTGCCAGCCAGATGTTTGCCTTAGCTCAATACCAACTGCTTCTCCCCCGTTAGCCACAAATCCGAAGATCTTGTCAAATCCTTTCCAGGACATCATTCCCAGAAAGAAGATCACAATAGGAATAGCAAGGAATTTCCATTTATTTGCAAGGCACCATTTCAAAATTGGTGTATAATAATGCACCACTAACAATAAGGTCCCCAGAATAATTCCAAGCAGGATAATCACAAAGATCAGGTTAAAGAAATCACTGTGCTGAGCCCCCAAAGGCAACCATTCAACAGCCAGGAAGTAAGTAGTTGTCAGGACGATTATTCCCATCGTAATAAGGCCAGAATATTTCCTGTGCTCCGGTTTCAGGTAATCCTTTGTAAGATTAACTGCTGCCAGGGCAATTAAGACGAGGCCTGCCCACACCACGTGGAAAATTGCTACATAAAGCCCTATTACAATAAGGGCGATATTCCAGATCTTTTGGGATTTCTTTTTCCCGAATTTTATGGAAAAGATCCAGTAGGCGAAAGACGGAATGATGATCAAGCCCAACACCAGGGCTGCTAAAAGAGCGAAGGTCTTGGTAAAAGCCAGTGGACGGAAAAGCTTCCCTTCAGCCGCCTGCATCGCAAAAACCGGCAGAAAACTGATGATAGTAGTTGCCAGCGCTGTCATTACCGCAGAGGCCACTTCCACCGTGCTTTCATAAACCACCTCCAGCATCCGCTTTCCTTTCACCCCAATATTTCCAGCCATTTCAAGATGGCGAATAATATTTTCAGTGAAAATAATTCCAACATCTACCATCACTCCAATTGCAATAGCAATACCTGAAAGTGCTACCACATTCGCGGGAACATTGGCATACCTCATAACAATAAAGGTCATGAGCACTCCCACAGGCAATAAACTGGATATGATAATAGAAGCCCTAAGGTTCATAACTAGAATGAGCACCACCAGGATACTGATAAGGACTTCGTGACTCAGGGCCTGTCTCTTATACACATCT
>JAGXII010000157.1 GCA_024635735.1 Christiangramia sp.
ATAAGAGACAGAACACATATGAAAACAAGCTTTAAAAAATTAAGTCTGCTTACCCTTGCCGTATTGTTTCTTTCTGTCTGGAACAGTTTTGCCCAGGATAAATTTGGAGGTCTGGCCTTATATACGTTAAGAGATCAAATGGCAACAAACCCGAAAGAAACCTTAAAGGAAGTAGCCGATATTGGTTATAAATATATTGAAGCAGCCGGCTACCAGGATGGTAAATTCTATGGTATGGAACCAGCTGAATTTAAGGCATATCTGGATGAAATAGGACTCATTCCTTTAAGTACACATCAGGGCTCTGTTACACTGGAAAATGCTGATGAAATGATTAAGGATGTAAAAGCCGCCGGCTTTGAATATTTCGTGATTCCTGTACCGCCGATGGGATATTTTACGTATGACCAGGAAAAGCAAAGCATGGGAATGAAGGATGATCTTGAATTTCTAACTGGTGTATTCAATACAATTGGCGAAAAGTGTAAAGCGGCTGGCTTGAAACTGCTTTATCACAATCATAATTTTGAGTTTAAAGAAAACTCCAAAGGGGTTATTCCTTATGTATACTTCCTCGAACATACCAATCCTGAATTTGTGAACTTTCAGATGGATCTTTACTGGGTCACTAAGGCCAATGAGGATCCCCTGAAATATTTCGAAGAATATCCTGGTCGATTTAAACTCTGGCATGTAAAAGATATGGACGAACAGGGTCGTTTCGCTCCGGTAGGAACTGGTGTGATAGACTTCGAAAGAATCTTTGCTCATTATGAGCAGGCTGGATTAAAGCATTTTATTGTAGAACAGGATAAGACCTTTAATCATACTCCTCTTGAGGCTATTGAAATTAGCCATGAAAACTTAAAGGAAATGGAGCTTAGCGGAGCTCAATAAGCTATTAAAAAGGATTTTATTCTTCATATTTAATCTAAATGCGTTGGCGGGCTAGCTTGCCAACGCAACCTTTTTACACTTTCCTCATCTTGTAAGTGCGAATTAGTTATGATTCACTAATAAAATACTTATGAGAAAAATTACTGGAATCGTTCTGTTTATGAACGCCCTGTTACTACAATCATGTGGAAAGGGGGATGATTGTGGGGAATGCTTTTCACCGCCGTCTCCTTTCGTTTTTGAAATTGTAAATAAGGAAACCGGGGAAAATTTATTTAGTGACGAAACCTTTGATCCGGGAGATATAGAAGTGGTAAACACTCAGGGCACGAAGAGTTATTCCTTCAATTTTATAGATGAAGATGATAAAAACCTGATAAGCATTGGGTCACTTGGTTGGGTAACCGAAAATGTTTCGGTTTTGATTAAAATAGGAGAAACTGAAATATTAACCTTAACAGTGGATGCCGAAAGATTAACTGAAAATTGCTGCTCTTTTACGCGTTATAATGCGATTTCAATCGAAAATGCAGAAACAGATCTTGATGATCTAACAGGTGTGTGCACCGTCTATGTATCTCCATAAAGAATAATTTAAAAATTAAAAACCAAAATATAATTTATGAAAAGAATATTTATAACTGTCTTGTTGGTAAGTATTTTAGCATGTACAAAAGAGTCAGAAATAAATAATCACTGTTATACCCAGACTGATCCTCCAGACAATGCTGAAAAAGTTTCGATAGATCAGGGAGTTTGGGGAAATGTTTGGTTTTGGAGTGGTAATTTTATGCCACCTGGCAGAGGTGAAATCTGTCAGGTTGAACGAACACTTTATTTTTATGAGCCGGCCACGCGGGATGATGTTGAGGGAATTGAAACTTCAGCATCTTTTTATTCAGAAATCAATACGAATCTGGTAGCAACAGTTGAATCTGATGCCGATGGATTTTTTCAGATTGAGATAGAGCCCGGGAATTATAGCGTTTTTGTAAAAGAAAACGGCAACTATTATGCAAATCGATCTGGAGGTGACGGGCAAATTTCCCCCGTTGAGCTTGAAGAGGGAACTGTTACTCAGTTTCGTTTTGATATTACCTATGATGCGGTATATTAATCTATAAAATTCCCCGATGGCTTGTCTCGGGGATACCCGGTTTCAGGAAATTTTTTATTTCTGAAAAATAGTATCTTCCATTTATATATTTATCTAAAATGAAGATAAACCGTTTTACAAAACTTATATCCGGGATTATCCTTATAGCTTCCAATGTAAGTTGTGATCAGCTCACCAAGAACCAGGTTCGCAGGCATATTGATCCTTTGGAAAGAATTCAGGTGGTAAGGGATAATTTTATTCTGACAAAGGTGGAAAATACGGGTGCAGCCCTGAGTTTTGGAGAAAACTTTCCGCCGCTTCTTAAACTCTTTATTTTTCAGATAATCCCCGTTTTTGTTATGATAGGCTTGTTCGTTTATTTTATACGTCAAAAAAGTGAGATTGATTTAAACTTTCTTGCCATTACCTTCATCGTGGGGGGAGGGACTGGAAATATTATTGATCGGATACTCTTTAATTCGGTAACCGACTTTATGTATATCGAAATTGGTGCCCTGCATACCGGGATATTTAATATGGCCGATGTTTCTGTAACAATTGGGGTTATAATTCTTCTTCTGAATTCTTTAATGGGTTCTCAAATCAAGAAATTCAGGCTTAATTTTTAAGACAGCTGGTTAGGATCTGGTTAATGAGAGTAACGTTCAGGGATCCTTATGAAGGAACTGAATGATTCAGAGGAGGATCTTTGCAAGTAAGAATTCAATAATTGTTTAGATAGCTTCTTTTTGAATGGATGGAAGTACTCTTTCTAAAGCCATCCCTCGAGAGCCTTTGATCAAAAAAAAGCAATTATGAAAATCACTCCCTTTTAGATGCTCCTTCAGGCTTTCCATGCTTTTAAATTTGAATATAAAATTGCTGCTTGTATCTGTTTTTTGAAAATTATCCCCTAATAGATAAGTTTCTGCAAAATCACTATTTTTTATAAAATTCACAATTACCTGATGTTCTGTCTCGGCTGAATCGCCTAATTCAAACATGTCGCCAAGGATCGCTATCTTTTGCCTGGGCGTTTTCAGATTTTTAAAGTTTTCCAGTGCGGCGATCATACTCGTGGGGTTCGCATTATAAGCATCCATGATGATACTGTTTGGGCCGCTGTGAATTACCTGAGACCGGTTATTTAAAGGCTGGTAATTTTCGATAGCTTCTTTTATGAAATTGAACTCTACTTTAAAATAAAGACCTATACATAAGGCGGCGGCAATATTCACAGAATTGTAATTCCCGGTTAACTGACTGGTAAATGCAGTTTTATTGTATGACACCCCTGCATGTGATTGTCCATTAATATATTTTAATCTGACTGAAGCATTTTCGCTTTCTCCAAAACTAAATGTGTGTTTATAAGGAAGATGTTTTCTTTGAACTTCATCATCAATATTGAGAAAAATCAATTTATTTCTTTTTTCAAGATCCTTATACAACTCAGTTTTTCCCTGAATTACTCCTTCCAGACTTCCAAATCCTTCCAGATGTGCTTTGCCAAAATTAGTGATGTAGCCATAATCAGGAATGGCAATTGTACACAGGAACTCAATTTCCTGAAGATGATTAGCTCCTATTTCCACTATACCAAATTCTGTGTCTTCATCCATAGAGAGGATTGTCAATGGAACTCCAATATGATTGTTTAGGTTTCCACTGGTAGATACTGTTTTGAATTTTTTAGAAAGCACGTCATTGATGAGCTCTTTGGTAGTGGTTTTACCATTGCTCCCGGTAATTGCCAGAATAGGTAATCCCAAAAAATTCCTGTGAAAAACAGCCAGTTTTTGCAGACTCTGAAGCACGTCTTTTACCAGGATATAGTTCTCTTTATCTGTAGCGAATTTCTTTTCGTCTACCACGGCAAAACGAGCGCCTTTTGCAAGAGCTTCTGCGGCAAATTTATTTCCGTTGAAATTTTCTCCTTTAAGCGCGAAGAAAATACTGTTTTTTCTAATATTTCTTGTATCGGTGTCTACGCCACTACAAAGTAAATAGCGTTGATGGAGTCGAGCTGTGTTCATAGACTAAAGCTATAAAAAAAGCCCTAAACTGGTTAGGGCTTTAATAATATTTTATGTTACTGCCTTTTAGTTATTTCTGGCAGTCTTGTTTTTATTTAAAGATTTAGAGCCAACACGTGACATGGCGTTTCTAAAACCAATATAATCCGTAGCCATATCCTGCGGGAAGAAGCGGCGTTGGGCAGGATCCAGCCAGTAAGCGCGGTCTTTCCAGCTTCCTCCTTTATAAACACGAACTTCATTGCTTATTAAGCTAGTTCTTCTTTCCTTGTCGTAACCTCTTTCCTCCAGCGTTGATGTGCTGTCGTTATAGGTATAATTATTATATGTAGGAGAGTTGTACATTCTTTTTGAAGAATCATCTATTTCCTGAAATGGTTGATAATACCTGCTTGAACTTTTATCTCCATCGCGAAAATCTCTTTGATCACTTTCGGTGAAGTTTGTTCTCATATAAGTGTCTTCCTTTGTAACTGGAACCTGGGCAATTTCTCCCGGAAGATTTCTTGCAACAAGTTGACCATTACTTAAAGTGTCGTATACAATATCTTCAATCACTACTACTTTTACAGTACCATCATCGTTAATAGCATGTTTGGTATAAACATTTCCACGATAGTAGTTGAAGTCATTAAACTCATCGTCTACAATAGGTCGGTAAACATCGGCAACCCATTCAGAAACGTTACCTGCCATGTCATAAAGACCAAAATCATTAGGTTCGTAAGATTTCACCTCGGCAGTTATATCTGCACCGTCATCACTCCATCCTGCAATTCCACCGTAATCTCCGTCGCCTTGTTTGAAATTGGCAAGTTGGTCACCCATTTTTTTGGCATCCCCGTTTCGGGTGTATTGTCCGTCCCATGGATATTTTTTTCTACCACGGTATATGTTGTAGCTTCTGATTCCAACAAGACCAAGAGCGGCATACTCCCATTCTGCTTCTGTTGGTAAACGATATTCAGGATAGATAATACCGCTTTCTCTACCGGGATATACCTTTTTAATAGGATTTCCATTCTCATCGGTATTATCAAGGCGATCCTGCACTTCTTTTCCGTCTAATAATTCTGTATTCCCACCATATGCTTTCGTAGGAGAATTAATATAAGTTTCTGTATTGAAGGTTGCGGAAGCTTCTGAATTGTATTTTGCGTTTTCTGCCAGATAACCTTCATCTTCCAGTTGAGCCTCGTTCACACGGTCTGTTCTCCATTTACTGAATTCAACAGCCTGGATCCAGCTTACTCCAACTACAGGATATTCGGCATACGCAGGGTGACGCAAGTAGTTTGTCACCATAGTTTCGTTATAACCAAGTCTGTTTCTCCACACAAGAGTGTCTGGTAAAGCACCGGTATATATATTTCGATAATTTTCCTCACTAGGAGGGAAGACGTTTTTTAACCAGTCAAGATATTCGAGGTACATTTTATTGGTCACCTCGGTTTCGTCCATATAAAAAGACTGAACGTGTTGTTGAGTAGGAGTATTGTTCCAGTCGTGCATTGGGTCGTCCTGAACACGCCCCATAGTATAAGTTCCACCTTCAACAAACACAAGTCCCGGAGCAGCATCCTGCTCTTTATAATCTGTATTATATTGGAAGCCGCCGTCTTTAGAATTAATATCCCATCCGGTGGCACGTGAAGTGTTCTTATAGTTATCTGACTTATTACAGCTTAGTAAGCTAACGCCACAAACAACAGCAATAATGGCTTTTAAAGCTACATTCGATCTCATAGTTCTTCTTTCTTAATGATAGAAATTTAGGCCTTGCAATATACTAATTAACGCTAAATGTACAAGATTATTTTGTTAATTCTAAAACAGTTGAATAATAGATAACTGTCTGATATGCTACAACCTAAAGCAATTTTATATCTGGTTTAGTGTAAAGGTGTTATGTTATTTTTCCCTCTTCTGGCATTTAAAGCAAATTTATTCTAATTTTCATTAAAAACCAGGGCTCCGATTTCTCCTTATTTTATCTAAATAACGCTAAACAATATTTTTTATTTTTTGAAGTTATTATTATACCCCGATTTAATCTCAACCTGAATTTTATTGAATTTTATCGACTTTAAGGGAGCTTTTTTAGTAAAATGGTTCTTTCTTAACAGGAATATTACTATATATTTGTTTATCATTAACTACTATAATGAAAAAAATTACACTTCTTTTAGTTGGAATAATTTTAGTTTCAAATTATTGCCTCACTGCACAGGAACAAAGAGATAGAGTTATTACTACAGCTGTTCCTTTTCTTTTGGTCGCTGCCGATGCTCGTGCAGCAGGAATGGGTGACCAGGGAGTGGCAACCTCTCCAGATGTTTTTTCTCAACAATGGAACCCGGCAAAATATGCTTTTACTTCCAGAGAAAATGGTGTTGCAGTTTCCTACACTCCTTATTTAAGTGAAATTGTAAATGATATTTTCCTGGGGAGTCTTAACTATTTTCACAGGATTGACGATCGAAGTGCGGTGGCATCCAGCCTTCGTTACTTCAGTCTTGGATCTATCGAGACAAGAGGAAGTTTTGAAGAAACTCCTATTCTTGTAAATCCTAATGAACTTACTTTTGACCTTTCCTATTCTCTTAGATTAAGCGATGATTTTTCTATGGCTGTGGCCGGTAGATATCTGAGGTCTGATCTTGGTTTACAGGATAATGAAGATCTAGGTGCGGCTTCCACTTTTGGTGTAGATGTGGCCGCTTATTATCAAAGTCCGGAAATTACGATGAGTAATTTTGACGGGAGATGGAGACTTGGTGCGAGCATTAGTAATATTGGCCCAAAAATGAAATATGATGATGCTGGTCAGGAAAACTTTATTCCTACTAACCTTAAAGCAGGTGGCAGTTTCGATTTTATCTTTGATATAGATAACCGGTTGGGTACTTATGTTGAATTCAATAAACTTTTAGTGCCGACTCCACAAGATTTTGACGGGGACGGAGATATTGATGCGGAAGATGATCAGCAATATAATAGTATAGGCTCTATTGAAGGTGTTTTCAAATCTTTTGGAGATGCGCCTGATGGTTTTTCTGAGGAATTAAAAGAATTTACCTGGGCTTTAGGAGCTGAATACTGGTATCAGGAAAAATTTGCTTTAAGAGGTGGTTACTTCAATGAAAGTGATCAAAAAGGATTTAGAAAATTCTTCTCTTTAGGAGCAGGTTTTGCTTATCAGAATGTAATTATAGATGCCTCCTATTTATTTTCAACTTCTTCAGTGCCAAGTCCGCTGGAGGGAACGTTGAGATTTGGTCTCAGCTTTAATTTTGGAGATAGTTACGCAGATTAACCTTCCGAAATCTTAAAAATATCTTATTAGTAATTGAATCCGGAATGGTTTCTCTTACCTTGAATTTTCAATAAAATTATATGAAACCACTTACTATTACTTCCAGACTGGAAGTATATGAATCGCTCGATGAAATTCCGCCGGCTATTCAGGATTTGATGAAAAGCGCCATTAAAGTAAGGGATAATGCTTATGCACCTTATTCTTTATTTAAAGTGGGTGCGGCTCTTCTTCTGGATAATGATGAAATCGTGGTAGGAAGTAATCAGGAAAATGCTTCTTATCCTTCAGGACTTTGTGCAGAAAGAACTGCGGTCTTTGCAGCTGGTGCACAATACCCCGGGAGTCATATATTAAAAATTGCCATTTCCGCGAAATCCATGAAACATAAGGTGGTCTCTCCCGTGCCGCCATGCGGGGCTTGCCGACAGGCTTTAGTGGAATATGAAGTGAAGCAGGAGGAGCCAATTGAGATCTATTTTATGGGTGAAACCGGAAAAGTTGTCAAGGCTGAATCTGTGAAGGATTTGCTTCCGCTGGTATTTGATAATTCCTGTCTATAAGGTTTTCGTGATTTTTTGCTTTAAAACTGTTTTCGTTTCTTATCGAAAATAGTATTTTTGTTATCCGCTTGGCAAAACCAATCTGTCTGGCCCTTAAAATAAAGATTTTAGATGAAGAAAATTACAAAAGCCACGTATTTAAAGTGGTACGAGGATATGCTTTTTTGGCGCAAATTTGAAGATAAGCTAGCGCAGGTCTATATCCAGCAGAAGGTAAGAGGTTTTTTACATTTATATAATGGTCAGGAAGCCATATTGGCTGGAGAGTTGCATGCCATGGATCTCGAAAAAGATCGTATGATCACCGCTTATCGTAATCACGTTCAGCCAATCGGAATGGGAGTGGATCCTAAAAGAGTAATGGCTGAGTTATATGGTAAGAAAACAGGAACTTCAATGGGTCTTGGAGGTTCTATGCACATCTTCGCCAAAGAACATAGATTCTATGGAGGTCATGGAATCGTAGGAGGGCAGATTCCTCTGGGTGCCGGACTCGCATTTGCAGATAAATATTTTAAGAGAGATTCAGTTACCCTTACTTTTATGGGTGATGGTGCCGTAAGACAGGGATCACTTCACGAAACCTTGAATATGGCTGTAAACTGGAATCTTCCGGTTGTATTCTGTGTAGAGAATAACGGTTATGCAATGGGAACTTCTGTTGCCCGTACTTCTAAAGATACAGAGATATGGAAGTTAGGTAATGGGTATGAGATGCCATGTGGGCCTGTAGATGCGATGGATCCTGTGAAGGTTGCTGAAGCATTCGATGAGGCGATTACCAGAGCGAGAAAAGGAAATGGTCCAACCTTCCTTGAATTGAAAACATATCGTTACAGAGGTCATTCTATGAGTGATGCTCAAAAGTATCGTACCAAGGATGAAGTTGCGGAATATCAGAAACTGGATCCTATATCTAAGGTGCGTGATTTAATTAAGGAGAAGAAATACGCTTCAGAAAAAGAATTAAAGGAGATAGATAAACGCGTTAAAGAGAAAGTTTTAGAATGTGAGAAATTCGCAGATGAATCTGATTTTCCGGATAAGAATATTATGTATGACGTTGTTTACGAACAGGAGAATTATCCTTTTCTAGCACATAAATTAGACTAAACTATGGCAGAAGTTATCAAAATGCCACGTTTGAGCGATACCATGGAAGAAGGTACCGTCGCAAAGTGGCTGAAAAAAAAGGGAGATAAAGTAGAAGAAGGTGATATTCTGGCCGAGATCGAAACCGATAAAGCCACGATGGAATTTGAATCCTTTTATGAAGGTACTTTACTTCATATTGGTGTTGAAGAAGGAGACGGTGCACCGGTTGATGAATTACTAGCCATAATAGGTGAAGAAGGAGAAGATATTTCTGATCTTATTAGTGGAGGCGGAAGTGATACTGCCGATAAATCTAAAGAATCTGGAAAAGAAGAAAAATCCGAAGAAGCAGAAGAGTCTTCAGATGAAGCTAATGGAGAAGTTCCGGAGGGAGTTGAAATTATCAACATGCCGCGTTTAAGCGATACCATGGAAGAGGGAACTGTGGCTGCCTGGCTAAAGAAAGAAGGAGATAAAGTAGAAGAAGGAGATATTCTGGCTGAAATCGAGACCGATAAAGCTACCATGGAATTCGAATCTTTTTATACGGGTACGCTTTTGAAAATTGGAATCCAGGAAGGTGAATCTGCAAAAGTAGACAGTCTGCTTGCTATTATTGGCCCCGAAGGGACCGATGTTTCAAAAATATCTATTTCCGGAGGAGCTGAAAAAAGCAAAAAATCAACTGCTGAGCCTAAAGC
>JAGXII010000158.1 GCA_024635735.1 Christiangramia sp.
CGGAAGAGCGGTGAGAGATTCTCATCATGGCGGGTACGGTAAAATTTCGGCTGCCAGGGCTTTTGAAGTTTCATCTAATACTGCATTCACTAAAATGATTACCGGTGCTTATAAGAATGATCCCGCGAAATTCGTAGATCGCCTTTATAGCATGGGACTTAACCAGAAGATAGGTCTTGAGATTAAGGGTGAGGGATCCCCCCGAATTCCTCACCCTCAAGACAAAAACTGGAATGGTTTAAGTCTTCCATGGATGGCATTTGGATATGGTGTGGCTATTACGCCGTTACAAACGCTCACCTTTTATAACGCGATCGCCAATGACGGTGTTATGGTAAAACCCCGTTTCATTCGTGAAGTGAGAGAGCGTGATAAGTCGGTGATTACTATGGAAAAGGAGGTGATGAACCCTTCGGTTTGTTCTGTGGAAACTGCGCATAAGGTTAGAGAGATGATGGAAAACGTGGTAAAGCGTGGTACCGCTGCGAATATTTATACTGAAAATTTCTCCATGGCCGGAAAAACCGGTACCTGCCAGACAGAATACTGGATCGAGCCGGGAAGGTATATCGCATCATTTGCAGGTTATTTCCCTGCTGATAATCCTAAATACTCCTGTATTGTGGTGATCCATAAACCTAAAAGAAGTAAAGGCTATTACGGGAATATTGTAGCAGCCCCTGTTTTTAAAGATATCGCCCGAAAGATATATACCGATACACCTGTAATGGATGAGCTTGAATCTCTGGATATTGATGATGAAAGAGTAAAAACAGATTTTGAAGAATATTACGCCAAGATTCAGGATGAGAAATTACGGATGCCCGATGTAAGAGGAATGCCGGCTATGGATGCGGTTTCTCTCCTTGAAAATATAGGGCTTGAAGTGAAAATTAGTGGCAGTGGGACTGTAAAAAGACAGTCGGTTTCTGCCGGACAGCAAATAAAGAATAATCAAAAAGTAAATCTGGAATTAAGTTGAAAGTATTAAAAGACATACTTTATAAAGTAAATATGAAGGCGGTTGCCGGGGATACCGGTGTGACCATCAATAATATTCATTTCGATTCCAGAAAAGTTCAGTTGAACGATGTATTCATCGCTATTCGAGGTACAGTTTCCGATGGTCATGATTTCATTAAAAAAGCCGAAGATCAGGGAGCGCTGGCCATTGTATGCGAGGAGATTCCAAAAGACAAGATTAACGGGGTTACCTATATAGAAGTGGAAGATTCCAAAAAAGCGCTGGCTTATATTTCGGCTAACTACTTTGATAATCCTTCTGAAAATCTAAAGCTGGTTGGAGTTACCGGAACTAATGGAAAGACTACCATAGCTACCCTGCTGTATGATCTTTTTACCAGGGCCGGTTTTAAATGTGGCCTTCTGTCTACAGTGAAAGTGATGGTTGGAGATGAGGCGCATACTGCAATACGTACTACTCCAGATTCTATTACCATTAATTCGTATTTGAAGAATATGAATGTTGCAGGTGTAGAATTCTGCTTTATGGAAGTAAGTTCACACGGTATCGATCAACATAGAACCACAGGTTTAAAATTTAAGGGAGGGATCTTTACAAATCTTTCTCACGACCATCTTGATTATCACAAAGATTTCGCGGAATACCGCGATGTAAAAAAGCGTTTTTTCGATGAGCTTCCTTCTTCTGCTTTTGCTTTGGTGAATATTGATGACAAGAATGGGCTGGTAATGCTTCAGAATACAAAAGCAAAGAAATATACATACGCTCTTAAATCCTATGCCGACTATAAAGCTCAGATCCTGGAAAATCAATTTACAGGATTACTTCTGAAAATTAATGACCAGGAATTATGGTCAAGGCTTATAGGAAATTTCAATGCTTACAACATTCTGGCTATTTATGCGGCGGCAGATCTTTTAGGGTTGAAGACTTTGGAAATCCTGCGCATTATAAGTGAACTGAATTCAGTAAACGGGAGATTTCAATATGTGATTTCAGAAAAAGAAAAGGTTACGGCAATTGTAGATTACGCTCATACGCCTGATGCTTTAAAAAATGTGCTTGAAACAATCAACAGTATTCGTACGAAGAATGAAAATCTTATTACGGTAGTAGGTTGTGGTGGAGATCGCGATAAAACTAAACGGCCTAAAATGGGACATATCGCATCGGCTCTTAGCACAAAAGTGATTTTCACCAGTGATAATCCCCGTACCGAAGATCCCGATAAAATTATTGAAGAGGTAGAAGCCGGTGTTGAGCCACAGAATTTTAAAAAAACAATGAGTGTTACCAACCGTAAGCAGGCGATTAAAACAGCCTGCCAGATGGCTGGACCTCGTGATATTATACTAATAGCTGGTAAAGGTCATGAGACTTACCAGGAAGTGAACGGAAAGAGACTTGATTTTGATGATCTCAAAATTGTCACCGAATTTTTTAAACAACTGGATAAATAATGCTGTATTACTTATTTCAATTTTTAGAAGATCAGTATCAGTTGCCCGGTGCACAGCTGTTCCGGTATTTGTCATTCCGTTCGGCTATGGCGATTATATTGTCCCTGGGAATTTCAACGATTTATGGAAAGCGAATAATTAATTACCTGCTTGCCAAGCAGGTGGGAGAAAGTGTTCGGGACCTGGGTCTGAGAGGTCAGAGTGAAAAAGCAGGAACACCTACCATGGGAGGTGTTATTATAATTATTTCAACACTTATTCCTGTGCTTTTATTGGCAAGGCTTGAAAATATATATGTGATCCTGTTAATCGTAACCACCCTGTGGATGGGAACTATAGGTTTTATTGACGATTACATTAAGACATTTAAAAAGGACAAAGAGGGATTAAAGGGAATTTTTAAGGTAATTGGTCAGGTTGGTTTAGGATTGATCGTGGGCTGTACCATTTATTTTCATCCTCAAATTACTACGAAAGATGTAACGACTGAAACTTCACCAACCGAAAATGTGATCGCCAGGACCGAAGTGGTTGATATGGGGCCGGAAGAAAAGAATACCACTACCACCATTCCTTTTGTAAAAAATAATGAATTTGATTATGCGGAACTGATCTCATGGATCAATCCTTCATTTGCCAAATACGCCTGGATCATATTTATCCCTATTGTGATATTTATCGTGACAGCAGTTTCAAACGGAGCGAATTTAACCGATGGTATAGATGGACTTGCGGCGGGATCTTCCGCCATTATCGTGCTCACACTGGGCATTTTTGCCTGGGTTTCAGGTAACATTATTTTCTCTGATTATTTGAATATCATGTATATCCCGCGATCGGGTGAAATGACCATATTCATTACCGCTCTGGCGGGAGCCCTTGTAGGCTTTTTGTGGTATAACACCTATCCGGCGCAAGTTTTTATGGGGGACACAGGAAGTCTCACAATTGGTGGGATTATCGCCGTACTGGCTATAGCAACAAGAAAAGAATTATTGATTCCTCTTTTATGCGGAATCTTTTTGATAGAAAACCTTTCAGTAGTAATGCAGGTTGGCTGGTTCAAGTTTACTAAAAGAAAACATGGCGAAGGCAGAAGAATATTTTTAATGTCCCCGCTTCATCATCATTATCAGAAACTGGGACAGCACGAAAGCAAGATCGTAGTCAGGTTCTGGATTATTGGAATTTTTCTTGCGATTCTGACAATAGTGACGCTGAAGGTAAGATAAACAGGAAAGCATGGTTAAGAAAATTGCAGTTCTGGGAGGTGGAGAAAGCGGTATTGGAACGGCCATTCTCGCCAAAAAAAATGGATACGAAGTGTTTCTTTCCGATAAGGGAAAGATTAAAGATAAATACATAGAAGTTCTTAAACATATTGAGATTGAATGGGAAGAACAGCAGCATACCGAGTCAAAGATTTTTGATGCTGATGTTGTGATGAAAAGCCCTGGAATTCCTGATACGGCTCCATTAGTAAAACAGCTTAGGGAGCAAGGGATTCCTGTAGTTTCTGAAATTGAATTCGCTTCCTGGTTTTCTGATGTTCCGGTAATAGGAATTACCGGGAGCAATGGAAAAACCACGGTCACTAATTTAATTCAGCATTTGCTGAAGGAAGGTGGGATTGATTCAGCAATGGGTGGAAATGTTGGAAACAGTTATGCAAAACTCGTTGCCGAAGAAGTTCATGACTGGTTTGTATTGGAATTAAGCAGTTTTCAGCTGGATGGAATTGAAAAATTCAGACCAAAAATTGCAATTCTAACCAATATTACCCCGGATCATTTGGACAGGTATGAATATAAACTTGAAAATTACATAGCATCAAAATTCAGAATAACTAAGAATCAAACCGAAGAAGATTTTTTCATCTACGATGCAGATGACAAAAATATTACAGAATGGCTGAAGAAAAATCCTGTTAGATCTCAAAAATTGCCTTTTTCACTGGAAAAGAAAGTTGAAAGTGGCGCATATATAGAAAACGAAAACATTGTTATAAACATTAATAATACCCAATTTACTATGCCAACATCAGAACTTGCGTTGCAAGGAAAACATAATGCTAAAAATGCCATGGCTGCGGCCACAGTTTCTCAGTTGCTAAGAATTAGAAAACAGACAATTCGCGAGAGCATGGCGAATTTTCAGGGAGTGGAACATCGTTTGGAAAAAGTACTAAAGATCAATAATGTGCTTTATATCAACGATTCTAAAGCAACCAATGTAAATGCCACTTTCTATGCATTGGAAAGTATGGAAACCGAAACTGTTTGGATTGTTGGTGGTGTGGATAAAGGCAATGTTTACGATGACTTACTTCCATTAGTAAACGAAAAAGTGAAAGCTATTATTTGTCTGGGTGTTGATAATGATAAGATCGTAAACGCCTTCGGGAATATTGTGGAAAACATGGTGGAAACAAGTTCCATGAATGACGCGGTGCAAATTGCTTACAGGCTTGCCGAAAAAGGAGATACTGTTTTGCTTTCTCCTGCCTGTGCGAGTTTTGATCTTTTTGAGAATTACGAAGATAGGGGAAGACAATTTAAGGAAGCAGTAAGAAATTTATAGTATGTCATCCTGAACTTGTTTCAGGATCTCATAAAATGAAGCTGAAATAAATTCAGCCTGAAGAAAAAAACAGAAAACTTAAATGAGCAATCTATTTGCAAATCTTAAAGGAGACAAGGTGATCTGGGCAGTAGCCGGCTTGTTGGCAATATTTTCATTTTTGCCGGTATACAGCGCCAGTAGTAATCTTGCATATCTTCATGGTGATGGAAGCACTTTTGGATTTTTAGTAGTTCACTTTTTCCATCTGCTCCTGGGGTTTTGTTTGCTCTTTGCAGTACATAAGGTACCTTATCATTATTTCCGCGGAATTTCAATTTTATTGTTACCGGTGGTTATAGTTTTACTGGTGTTCACCATGGTACAGGGAACAACGATTGAGGGTGCTTATGCCAGCCGTTGGATCCAGATACCGGTACTTAATGTTTCTTTTCAATCTTCTACACTGGCTGCGGTGGTTCTTATGGTTTATGTTGCCAGATACTTATCCAAGATCACTGAACGAACTGTCTCTTTTAAGGAAACGATTCTTCCACTTTGGTTACCTGTATTTGCCGTTTTAGCCTTAATTTTGCCGGCCAATTTTTCCACAACTGCGATCATATTTTCCATGACGCTTATCCTGATGTTTTTAGGAGGATACCCCATAAAATATCTATCTGTAATTGTGGGAGCAGGGATCCTGATGTTGGCGATTTTTGTGCTAACCGCAAAGGCATTCCCGGGGGCTTTACCAAGCCGGGTTGATACCTGGACGAGCAGAATTGAAACTTTTTTTAATGATGAAGAGGGAACAGAACAATATCAGGTTGAAAAAGCAAAGATCGCAATCGCCCAGGGTGGTGTTACCGGTGTGGGAATTGGAAAAAGCGTTCAAAGAAATTTTTTACCCCAATCTTCTTCAGATTTTATCTACGCGATTATTGTTGAAGAAATGGGATTGATCGGTGCTTTTGGAGTGATGCTTGCTTATTTACTTATCCTTTTCAGGATTGTGATCGTTGCGACCAAAGCAAATACGGTTTTTGGTAAACTGGTCGTGATGGGAGTAGGCCTGCCGGTAGTTTTTCAGGCGCTCAGCAATATGGGTGTTGCTGTTGAATTGTTTCCGGTAACGGGACAAACTTTACCGCTGGTAAGCAGCGGAGGTACTTCAATCTGGATGACCTGTATATCTCTTGGAATCATCCTGAGTGTAAGTGCCAAAAGAGAAGAAATTAAAGAATCGGAAAATAAAATTCTGGAAGGTGAAGAGGAGAACCCTCTTGATATCCTTAGCGAAGCGATATGAAAAAAGAATTACGGGTCATATTATCTGGTGGTGGAACAGGAGGACATATCTATCCTGCAATCGCGATTGCCGATGAGATCAGGCGGCGATATCCTGATGCTAAAATTCTTTTCGTTGGCGCGAAGGATCGTATGGAAATGGAAAAAGTTCCTCAGGCCGGATATAAGATTGAAGGCTTGTGGATAAGCGGAATTCAGCGTAAGCTGAGCCTTAAAAATCTATCCTTTCCATTTAAATTGATGAGCAGCCTTTCAAGATCCAGAAAAATTATAAAATCATTCCAGCCAGATGTGGTTATAGGAACTGGTGGTTTTGCCAGTGGTCCGCTTTTAAAAGTAGCGTCCTCCAGCGGAATTCCTTCATTAATACAGGAGCAGAATTCTTATCCGGGAATAACCAATCGCATACTTTCAAAATATGTAAATACCATCTGTGCGGCTTATGAAAATGTAAAAACAATCTTTCCTGCTGAAAAAACGATAATTACTGGCAACCCGGTGAGACAGGATTTGCTTGAGGTTAATAAGCTTAGGGAAGAGGCATTAAAATATTTTAATCTTTCGAAAGAGAAAAAAACTGTTCTAATTCTGGGCGGAAGTCTTGGAGCCAGAAGGATTAATAAGCTTATTGAGACCTATTTGAGAAAATTTGATCAGGAGGGAATTCAGCTTATCTGGCAAATAGGAAAGCTTTATTATGATGATTACAGGAAATATGAATCGGAAAATGTAAGGGCGAAAGAATTCATTAATCGGATGGACCTTGCCTATGCAGCAGCAGATGTAATCATCTCCAGGGCGGGAGCCGGAAGTGTTTCCGAATTGTCTATCGTGGGAAAACCGGTATTGTTTATTCCATCACCAAATGTTGCGGAAAATCATCAGGCAAAGAATGCCTTATCGGTGACCGAAAATAACGCGGCAATCATGATTACGGAAGAAGAGCTTACTGAAAGATTTGAACCCTGTTTTTTTAATCTTATAAAAGATGAGAGAATGCTTAAAAGATACGGGGATAATATTAAAAGTTTGGCGCTGCCAAATGCGACTTCAGATATTGTTGATGAAGTTGAAAAACTAATTCAGAAAAAGACTTAAGTGAAGGAACTGGATCACATACAATATTTTTATTTCATCGGAATTGGTGGAATTGGTATGAGCGCCCTTGCCAGATATTTCAAGGCAAAAGGGAGGTATGTGTTTGGTTACGACAAAACCCCTTCTGAACTTACTAAAAAGCTACTTCAGGAAAATATCCCTGTAGTTTATGAGGATGCTGAAGAAACTATTCCACAGGAAATTTTAGATAATCCTGATGACGCTCTAATTGTTTATACGCCTGCTATCCCTAAGGATCACAAACAATTTGAAATTCTTAAGCAAAAGAATTTTGAACTGATCAAAAGAGCACAGTTGCTAGGGGTGATATCCCGGAATAAATACACGCTTGCTGTGGCAGGAACACATGGGAAAACAACTACCACTGCTATTCTGGGGCATCTATTAAAGGAAACCGGAGCGAAAGTGACTGCTTTCCTTGGAGGAATTAGTGAGGATATTCAGTCTAATCTCATAATGCAGGGCGATGATGTTATTGTAGTGGAAGCCGATGAATTTGACCGTTCATTTTTGAACCTATCACCAAATCTGGCAGCTATTAATTCCATGGATGCAGATCATCTGGACATCTATGGAGACAAAAATGAATTAGAAAATTCTTTTCGGGAATTTGCCGGAAGAATTGCTCCGGGAGGAAAGCTTTTTGTGAAAAATGGATTACCTCTCAAAGGAATTACAATCGGCCTTGAAGAAGAAGCCGATTATTCAGCAAGAAATATAAGAATTGAAGAAGGGAGTTATGTTTTTGATTTGAAAACACCTTCAGAGATTATAGAAAATATAATACTTAATCTACCCGGTCAGCATAATTTGCTGAACGCTATGACAGCCCTGGCGATGGCGATTGAATATGGTTCCCCAACCAACGAACTCGCCAGGGCTTTATATAGTTTTAAAGGAGTAAAACGCAGATTTAGCTATAAGATAAAGACTGATGACCTGGTGCTCATAGATGATTATGCCCATCATCCGGCAGAAATTTCAGCAGTTCACCAGGCAGTTCGAGAAATGTATCCCAATAAATTTATCCTTGCGGTTTTTCAGCCCCACCTGTTTAGCCGTACCCGCGACTTTGCTGAAGATTTTGCCTCCAGCCTTTCAGATTTTGACAAGGTGTTCCTGATGGATATTTACCCCGCTCGGGAACTTCCAATTGAAGGCATAACTTCAGCGTGGTTGCTGGATAAAATTTCAAATCCAAAAAAGAAACTTGTAAGCAAAAAGGAACTTGCAAAAGAAATATGTAATGAGGACCCTGCAGTTGTAGTGATGATGGGAGCAGGAGATATAGGAGAAGAAGTAGAAACGGTAAAAAATGCCCTTTTGAATGAAGCGTAGTTTGGAATACATAAAGGCCTTTGGATTGATAGCGCTGGTGTGCTTCTTATTCGGCTTTGCCGGAAAAAGACATAAAGGGCGAGAAATTAAGGAAATAAAGGTGCTGTTTACCGATAATGAAAACCTCTATGTGACTGAAGAAGTGGTTAATAAATTGTTAATACAAAATAAACCAACCGCCTCGGGCATAGATAAAGAAACTTTAGATTTGAATAGGGTGGAATCCCTTTTAAATGGTCATAATATGATCGAAAATGCTGAAGTATATCTCACCATTGATGGTAAACTGGAAGCAAGAGTAAGTCAAAGAAAACCAATAGGAAGGGTAATAGGAAACAAATCATTTTACCTTGACAGAAATGGGAAAGTAATGCCACTTTCACCATTTTATTCGGCAAGAGTTCCGCTTTTAATCGGTTTTAATGAGAGTAATATTTCAGAGGTATATCCGATTGTAAAGCATATCAAAAATGATGAATTTCTTACCCGGCATATAACGGGAATCCATAGACTGCCTTCAGGCAGATTTGCAATGGAACTCAGGGAACTTGATTTTGATATTTATTTTGGAGATTCCAGTAATGTTTCTTTAAAATTCAACAATTTCAAAGCTTTTTATAAAAAAGCGCAAAAAGATAAAAAGTTAGATACCTACAAAAAAGTGAACTTACAATTTGGAAATCAGGTTGTATGCACTAAAAAATAGTTTATGGAACAAAACGATATTGCAGTAGGATTAGATATTGGAACAACAAAGATTGTGGCCATGATAGGTCGCAAGAATGAGTATGGCAAGGTGGAGATTATTGGGATTGGAAAATCTAAATCCCTTGGTGTGCATCGTGGGGTGGTAAATAATATCACCCAGACCATCCAGTCTATCCAGCAGGCAATACAGGAAGCAGAGGCCGACAGCGGCCTGAAGATTAGTGAAGTTGTGGTTGGGATTGCCGGTCAGCATATAAGAAGCCTTCATCACAGCGATTATATTACCAGGAGAAATCCGGAGGAAGTGATCGATGCTGATGATATTCATACCCTTTGCAACCAGGTTCACAAATTGGTAATGCTTCCCGGGGAAGAGATCATTCATGTGCTTCCGCAGGAATTCAAAGTAGACGGTCAGGCCGAGATTAAAGAACCTATTGGAATGTATGGTGGTAGACTTGAAGCCAATTTCCATGTGGTAGTGGGGCAGGTTTCTTCCATTAGAAATATTGGGAGATGTGTGAAAAGTGCGGGACTTGAACTTTCAGCAGTAACCCTGGAGCCTCTGGCTTCAGCGAATGCTGTTTTAAGTCAGGAAGAGAAAGAAGCCGGCGTGGCGCTTATCGATATTGGAGGTGGTACCACCGATCTTGCGATTTTTAAAGATGGTATTATTCGCCATACGGCGGTGATTCCATTTGGAGGGAATGTTATTACAGAAGATATCAAGGAAGGTTGCTCTATCATTGAGAAGCAGGCTGAATTGTTAAAAATAAAATTTGGTTCGGCATGGCCCGGAGAGAATAAGGATAATGAGATTGTTTCAATTCCCGGATTACGCGGAAGAGAACCAAAGGAAATTACACTTAAGAACCTTTCAAAAATTATTCATGCCCGTGTGGTAGAAATTATCGAACAGGTATATCTGGAGATTAAGAACTACGGTCATGATGAGCAGAAGAAAAAACTAATCGCAGGTCTGGTTCTTACCGGAGGTGGAGCGCAGTTAAAGCATTTAAAACAACTGGCTGAATATATCACCGGAATGGATACCAGAATAGGCTATCCTAACGAGCACCTTGCTGGAACTAATGATTCTGAAACCACAAGTCCGGTATATGCGACTGCTGTAGGTTTAGTAATGAACAGTCTGGAAAAAGGTCAAAGCAAGTTTCAGGAAGAAGCAGTGCTTTCAGATCATAAGTCAGGTGATGATGTAGGAGATGCAGGAGAAAGTGAGGGAAGATATGAAGGAGATGAGGAGCAAACCTCGAAAAAAGTGGCCCGCAAAAGCATATTTGATAAGTGGGCAGAGAAATTCAAAGATTTTTTAGACAACGCAGAGTAATAAAGATACAACCAGTAAAACAGAGTTTATGAGCAGTAAAGAATTTGGAGACATCTCATTCGATTTACCAAAAAATCAATCGAACGTCATCAAAGTGATTGGTGTTGGAGGAGGAGGAAGCAATGCTATTAACCATATGTTCCAGTTAGGAATCAAAGGGGTTGATTTTGTTGTTTGCAATACCGACTCACAGGCGCTTGAAAACAGTTCCGTTCCCAATAAGATTCAGTTGGGGGTTACCTTAACAGAAGGTCTTGGTGCAGGAGCAAATCCTGAAATTGGCGAAAAAGCAGCGGTGGAAAGTTTTGAAGAAATCAAGCAGATGCTTGATTCCAATACCAAAATGGTCTTTATCACTGCCGGAATGGGTGGTGGTACAGGGACGGGAGC
>JAGXII010000159.1 GCA_024635735.1 Christiangramia sp.
TTTATCACAGCCCTACGGATTTTTTCAAATTCCATTTGATGTTCTTTTTCATTGATCCAAATGAAATATCTGTCAATTAAATGACGAAAAAATTTAAGATCGTCTTCATAAAACCTTAAATCGGATACCCAGTGTTCTGTTAGCACTAATAAGCTCTCCCAGTTGGTTTTCTGAATATAGTTATTTTTTTGGTCTCATTCTAAAGCCAGACATGGTAATTTGTTTTAATCTTTAAACTGAAAATAGACTAAAAGAGAAAATTATCATATGATAAAAATCATTTAATCAGTAAATTAGAGGGAGGAATAGCTAAACTAATTATTATGGCTACTATATTAATTATTGAGGATGATATTTGCCTTAGAGAGAACACCGGAGAAATTCTGGAACAAGCGGGTTATACGGTATTAATGGCAAATAATGGACGGGAAGGAATCCACCTGGCGCTTACAAAAAGTATAGATTTAATCTTGTGCGATATTGTGATGCCGGAGGTTGACGGGTATTCTGTTTTAAAAGAACTTTCCTCAGTACCAGAAATTCGAAAAATTCCCTTTATTTTTCTGACTGGAAAATCTGACCTCAAGGAGATAAGAACCGGAATGAATCTGGGTGCCGATGATTATATTGTAAAACCCTTTGACGAGAAAGAACTTTTAGAAACCATAGCTACCCGATTATCAAAATTTGCGATTCTGAATAACGCAAAAACGAATAATTCTAAAAATAAAACGGTAGAGATTCTAAATATAAAGGACTTTAAAAAATATTTTATGGAGCATGGTGAGCATGTATCCATAACTAAAAATGAAACTATATATACCGAAAATCAGTTAGCACGTTCTGTTTATTTTCTAAAAAAAGGATTGATCAAAACTTTTAATATAGATGAATACGGAAAAGAACTAATTACCGGCATTTATAGGAAAGAAGGTTTTTTTGGTTTGTATTCATTTAATGAACTTATCTCTTATCCCGAGCGCGCTCTTGCTATTGATTCTTCAAAGCTGTTCAGGCTGCCTGTCAGTTTTGTCCAGAAAGTATTTAAATTTAATCCGCAGTTAACCATGGAATGGGCGCAGGATCTTTCTGAAGATGTAATTGAACTGAAAAATCACCTTTTACAAACCGCTTACTCTTCCGTTTTAAAAAAGACCGTAAATACCATCCTCGATTTTTCAGGAAAAATGCATTTCGAAAAAGAGGAACTTTCAAAAATGTCTCGTGGTGATCTGGCCAGTTTTGCAGGTATTTCCAAAGAGAGTTTTATTCGTTGTCTCTCTAATTTGAAGAATGACGGACTCATAAATGTACAGGGTAGAAATATTGAAATTTTAAATATGAATGGACTAAAGAGTATAAAATAATAGTAATTGTTCATATTCTGAAGATCTTACCTGCCAGAACCCTTAAAATAAGCTGTTTCAATCACTTTCAAATAGATTTATTTTTTCTACAGAGTTGATATTTGTCAATTTTTATACTCATTAATTTTTTCAGAGACTTAATTTAAGTCATTGTTGATCAAGGGCTATTTCAATATTTTAAAAAAAATGTTGAAATATTCAATTCTAAATAATTACGTCATGAAAAAATTTCTTTTGGGCCTAATAATTTTGGGATTAGCCAACCCGGTTTTCTCACAAATCAGGAAAACAGAACAATTATCGGAAGTAGTAGTACATGCCACCAATTATAAATATTTGACCAGTGCGAACAGCAAAGAGGTAGCCTCTATTCCGGTAAAATTTTTAGAAGAAAAAGTTGCCAATTTTGATTTGAAAAACTCTGAATTTTATGATGATGAGTATGCTGAATATGTGATTAGCTTTTATATACCTGAAGGTAAGATTCAAGCTGCTTATGATAAAGATGGAAAATTACTTCGTACTGCAGAAAGATTTAAAGACATTGATTTACGACGTAGTATAAAAGAGTCTGTTGCAATAAGATTCCCCGGATGGATAATTACCAAAGACATGTATTTGGTTACTTATTATGATAAAGAGGGAATAAACAAAAAGTATAAACTAAAATTAGAAAACGGGAATAAAAGTCTTCGTATAAAAATGAATGAAAAAGGAGAATATCTCTAAAATTGATTTCATCCTCCTCTTAGGTATCCTTATACTAAAGAGGGGGTGTTTATACTGCATTTAAAGGGGTTAAACTACCTGTAATTTAGCAATTAGCTTAATTAACTTTGAAAGAATATTTATTTTAATTGTAGAATATGTAATTATGGAAACTTTATCACAATCTGCCTGTCTGGAATTTCTCGCCAGTAAGTATATTGGGCGGGTAGGATACTTTTCTTTGGGTTTTCCTGAAATTGTTCCAATTACTTATTGTTTCGATCTCCGGCAGGAGGCAATTATAAGCTATTCTGCTGAAGGACATAAAATTAATTGTATGAGAGAAAACCCCTATGTTTCTTTCCTCGTTGATAATTTAGAAGAATTGGGTTACTGGAAATCGGTCATTGTACATGCTATTTTTCAGGAATCTAACAGGAGTGACGCCAAGAATATGCTTCATGCTTTTACGCGGGGAGTTAAAGAAATTATCCATAACTCAGAATATAAAGATGCGGTTTACTTAAATGAGTTTTCCAGTAAAATTGAAAATTCTCAAGAATCTATTATTTACAGGCTCAAAATTCTGGAAGTGAAGGGTAATAAAGAATAGAAAATTTTAAATCCAGATTGAGCACATAAGATCTTTGAAGTTTGATAAAAGTCATTAATAATGATAGCGAAAGTTATTGTAATATGCCTGAAACTGGTGTATATTTATATTATCAAATAAGAGATAAACGGCGGGCTGGTATCAGCTGAACCTAATTTCGTTTCGGATTGTTGAAATTCTTGTACGATGGCGTATAAGTTGGGATTAAGAAGAAACTTTTAGGTTGATTCTAATGACTTTGGTATGTAGATGAAGCCTTAATAACTGTAGTTTGATGTTTAAAATTTTTCAGAAGCGGAAAATTTTTAACAAAGCGGGTGTTAACCCGCTTACTGTTTTTATAACCCTATCTTCTTCCAAAAAATACCGGCTTCACTTCTTTCTAAAAATAGCAACAGACTTCACAGGATTATTAAAAAATATAAATGCTGGATTATGAAAGCGACAGTTATAAATGATGCGATCTTAAGAAAGAACATCGTCACTAAAATTAGAGATAAAGTGCAGATTATAGAATCTTCCAGTGACATGGATGATTTGATAGAAAAAATTGGAGATGCCAAATATGTGTTACTGGGAGAAGCCTCTCACGGTACTCATGAATTTTACCTGTGGCGAGCTATTATTACAAAAAAACTCATTGCCAGGAAAGGGTTTTAGTTTGTTGCTGTAGAAGGTGACTGGCCAGACTGTTCCAGGCTCAATAGATATGTAAAGAATTATTCTGACGCAGGAAAAAGCACTTTTGAAGTGGTCCATAATTTTAATAGATGGCCAACCTGGATGTGGGCAAATTGGGAAGTAATTCAATTCATAGAATGGCTTAGGGATTACAACGGGCAGGAGCGGAAAGAAAGTAATAATGGAGTGGGTTTTTACGGCCTGGACGTTTATAGCCTTGGTGAATCTCTGGAAGCCATCATGGAATATTTGCAAAAAGCCGATCCTTCAGCATTTAGAAAGGCAAAAGCTGCTACACAGTGTTTTGAGCCTTTTGGCTATGAAGGCTCAGATTATGCAAGGTCCATCCGCATGGTTCCAAAAACCTGTGAGCATGAAGTGATTGATTTACTGAAAGCCATTCAGGAAAAGATTCAGACTTATAATACCGATCCTGAAACGGTATTTAGTACTGAGAGAAAAAATAACAATTCCTTTAGGGAAATGAGGAATAGACAGAACTCCTTTTAGCCTTACCTCCCCTAAATCTATGCTTACTGAGTTTGATGCAATTGTTTCCATTTTTTATGTTTTAAAAAACCATTTAGTCCATTACCAGAACTTTAGCCCCTTTAATACTTTTATTTTTTAAATCGATCAATGCTTTATTGGCGTCTTCTAAACGATATTCTTCGCAAACAGGTTTAATATCCGAAGAAGCCGCTAGCTTTAAAAAGTCTTTCACGTCTTTACCCGTGATATTAGCCACTGTCTTGATTTCTTTTTCCATCCAAAGATGTTGTGAGTATGATAAGTGAAGGAGCACGTTTTTATCCTGATTTTCTTTGCGAATGGCATTAATCACTAACCGGCCTCCTTTTTCTAAATTTTCCAGACTTTTTACAACAGGCTTCCAGGCGGGTGTGGTGTCTATGATACAATGAAGTTTTTTTGGTGATTTTTCTGAAATATCACCGGTCCATGAAGCCCCAAGCTGCTCGGCAAATAACCGTTCTTTGCTATTTCTTGAAAAAACAAACACCTGGGTATCTGGAAAGGAATGTCTCACCATCATTAAAACCAGGTGAGCAGAAGCACCAAAACCCATTAAACCCAGGTTTTGCCCGTTGATAAGGCCAGTAAGAGCGATAGACCTGTTGCCTATCGCACCAGCGCATAATAGCGGAGCTGCTTCAACATCTGAATAAAAATCGGGAATGGGATAAATATGCTTTTCAGAAGCTACCATATATTCAGCATAACCTCCATTTTCATCCCTTCCGGTAGCTTTAAATTCCGGACATAAATTTTCTCTTCCTGAAAGGCAAAATTTACATTTCCCGCAGCTTGAATAAATCCATGCCACTCCAAACCGTTTACCGGTCAAAGGTTCTAATACTCCTGCTCCCTGTTCAATAACAGTCCCAATAACCTGATGGCCCAGAACAATTGGAAAAAAAGCAGGAGGGGTTCTGCCTTCAATTTCATCCATCTCTGTATGACAAACTCCGCAAGCAGAAATTCTTATCAATACCTCGTTTGGTCCTACAAAGGGAACCGGTATTTCTACCAAACTTAAAGGATATGCATTGTATTCAAGGGAAGTGATGCGTTTTAAAACCATTGCTTTCATGTATGCGATTATTTGCTCAATTCTACCTTTTTTTTCTCCAGATATAAGCGGAATGCTAATCTTAGTTTTAATTGAACCGATGATCTACCAGAGTAGCTTTAAAAGTTTGATAGAAAAGTCGATTCAATTTCATTCGTACATTTTACTAATTCTAAGAAGATGATCCTGATCGATAATACAGATTTCTTTTCTGCTCATTGTCACTAATTTCTCTTTATGAAATTCGGAAAGCAGCCTGTTTACTGTTTCTTTAACAGTGCCTGTAAAACCTGCAATTTCAGTTCTTGACAAGGTGATTTTACTAAGGTTATCTCCGTTCTTTTTATTCAGTATAAGTAACGTATCAGCCAGTCTTCCCCTTACAGGTTTAAAAGCGAGACTCACCGCCTTGGCCTCCAGGGTCTGGATCTCTTTTGCAAATTGCAGTATTAATTTTTGTATTAGTTTTTCATCATTAATCAGTAAATCAAAAAACCTGTTTTTAGGCATGAATAGAACTTTTGAAGAAGCAACTGCCTTAGAAGATGATCCATATTTTTTTCCTAGTATAAGGTCGGTTCCCCCCATAATTTCACCTTCCTTAAGGATCTTTAGTACCTGTTCCTTTCCCTGGCTTCCAATTTTAGATATTAAAATGCTTCCTTCCGTTAATATATATATTCCAAGAGGTGTGCTCCCTTCCATATAAACGGTTTGATTTTTTTTGAACGTAAGGATGTCTAAATCCTCCTCCATTTCGCCGGTAACGGACCTGTCGAAATTTAAATATGATGTAAATAATTCCATTGTAATATTTTAAAAGTGAGGACTATATCATTCTGAAATTACGAAAACAAAGACGAGATAAAAATGATAATTATCATGAGGGTCAGCCGGTTAGGTGAAGCGCGGCTGTGCCTGGGAAAAATCAGGTCATGATGATTTATATCATTTCATATCATTTCATTCAGAGATAAATTTAGAATGGAAAGTCTGGTATTTTTCTCCTACCCAAATAACATTCAATATGAATATCACAGGTCAAATACAAAACATAGCCGAGGAGGATATTGTACAAATTTGGCTGGATACTTACGACGATATGTTTTCAGATTTCGATCCGCGGCCCTATTCCAAGAGAATGTGGTCAGACGATTTTATTACTCAAATTAAAAAGGTGATTAAAGACCGTTCGAAAAAAGTGGCTGTATTAAGAATATTAATACCTGGAAAAGAAAATAGAGAGGACGTTGAAAAGATTTTGGTGGAGCGACTATCAGAATTTTTCAAATACCGTAAAAAAGAAGTGTTACAAATTAGAAAAGAGTCATTTTTTAAGGGTTTCTACTACATCACTGCCGGTGTTGCTATTATGTTCCTAACAGAATATCTTTCTTTTAGCTACGAAAATAAATTTTCATGGCACTTTTTACTCCGGATTTTTGAGCCACTTGGATGGTTTCTTATATGGACAGGGCTGGACATTATTATAGTTTCCCGAAAGGAATTTCATGACATTACTTTTTTTTCAAAACTGGCCGATTCTAAAATTGAATTTGCCATTTATTAATAAAATTTCATGGTTTTTTAGATGTTTAAATTGTTTGTGTTGAATGATCTTTTTAAATAAACAAGGGCGTTTATAATTTTATTAGTAGTTAGGTAAGTTTTTACCTACATGATATAGTAATTTCAAGATAAATAAACGGTGTACATCTATAAGAAGATTTGTTTCAGGTATATTTATTATATTTTGCATGAAATAAATTAGAATGAAAAAAGTCTTGGTAATTCAGGAAGATATAATCATAAAAAAAATTCTGGAAAGACTAGTTGGTTTAAATAACTATACAGCCAGAGCTATTAAATCTCTTGACGAGTTAAATATTGAAGACCAACAAACTAATTTTGACCTTATAATTACCGACATATTATTTGAAGGTATTGCTCCCCTTGAATTTGTTTCTCAGGTTCAGGAAATTATTCCACACAAGAAACTTCTAATAGTGACCAATATGGGACAGGATAAGATTAAGAAAGAAATATATGCACTTCAAGGTATAAGTGGTTTTTTTTCTGTTCCAATTGATCTTGATGAAATTGAAAAAATTATCCAGGCTTATAGATGAGCGAAGAAAAATTCATATTTCTTATTGAGGTTGTAGCAGTTCTTATTGTTGCAGTATGGATTTCTATTGCTTCATCTCTGATTTATCGAAAAAGGCGTTTAAAAGTATTAAAGTATATTGAAGAAACTTTCGCTGATATAGTAAGCCGATATTTATATAATGATATTCAAAACCCTCTTACTCTTATTGAAATCCAGAGAACTTTAAGAAAAGCAGGAATTAAATCTCATAAAAAGGCTAATATTCAGTATTTAATTAATTTGATGATAAGGACTCAACGTACAATTCTGGGAACTAATCACAAGAAACTTAAAATGCTGTATGCGCAGATTCCTCCCTATAGAGTGTCTATTTCTAAAATCACAGGTTTTGGATGGTATCGCAAAGCTCAGGGAATTAGGGAGATTTATGAAATGGATCAATCTCAGTACCGGCACAATATCTTAAGATTCAGGAACCACAGGAACGTCTATGTTAGACGGGAAGCTCAAATCGCCCTGGTTGTTTTTTTAGGATGGGAATCACTTCGGTTTCTTCCGTATTTGAAAAGGGAAATTTCTTTATGGCAACAAATCAAGATTGTTGAAAAACTTTATGATCTGTATCCAACCCCTGAACTTCCATGGTTGAAAAAGGCCTATAAAACGGACAAGCTCTTCGGTAAGCAGTTGTTGATGAGGGGTATAAGGAAATATAAACTACAGGCTGAGGTAAACTTTATTATAGAAAATTTGAACCATCCAAATTATGAAGTTAGGGAAACGGCAATTTACTGCATCCAGACTTTTGTAATTTCAGATGAATGGATGGTGGAAGTAAAAGAAATATTCAGTATTCTTCCGGATGCTACACAACAGATGCAGTTATTGAAATATATTTTTAATAATTCTGAAATTGATCTTGATTTTTATTTAAAACACCTCTATGCCAATAATGATGATTTAAAACTTAAAATCGCTGAAATTCTATGGAATAACGGTTACAAAGAAAAAGTACAGGAATTTTATTATCAGCAATATGCTAAAATCAATCCATATGTGGAATAGCGTTGAAGGTTTTTTTAGCAGTAATTATGTATATTGGGCAGCTAATTACTTCTTTTTTATTTATGGGGCTTTTCTGATGATCTTCTACTTTACAGGAGTAATTCTTGCCAATATTGCCATAAAAAAAAATAAACTTAAATCAAGTTTTCTTCAGGTGAGCGATATTGTAAGCGCTACCGATATACCTTCGGTTACACTGGTGGCACCGGCCTTTAATGAAGGCCTTACTATCATCGAAAATGTAAAATCTCTTCTTTCTATTCAGTATCCGTATTATGAATTTATTTTGGTGAATGATGGGAGTACCGATGACTCTTTGGAAAAACTTATTAAAGAATTTGACCTTGAGAAGAAAGACGCAACCTTTATTATCCAGCCTATCACAACAGCTACAGTAAAATATATTTATAAAAGCAGGAATAAAAAATATACTCATTTAACGGTTATTGATAAAAATAATGGAGGCCGGGCCGATGCCCTTAATGCCGGAATTAATTTCACCACCACTGAACTGGTTATCTGTACAGATGCAGATTGTATCATTGAACAGAATGCATTGTTAAAAATGGTACGCCCTTATCTGGAAGAACAGGAGAAAGAGATTATAGCATGTGGCGGAGGTATTGGTATTGCCAATGATTCGATCATTAAAAATGGTATTCTAAAAGAATTAAGGTTACCCGAAAATTTAGTTCCACTCATTCAGGTAGTAGAATATATAAGGGCTTTCCTATTAGGAAGAATGGCGTGGGGAGAAATTAATGGTTTGATGCTCGTTTCCGGAGCTTTTGGGATGTACCCCAGAAAACGTGTTATTGAAGTTGGAGGTTTTGATGCAAAAACTGTAGGAGAAGACCTTGAATTATGCATAAGGTTAAGAACACACATGGAAAACCTTAAAGTACCTTATAAAGTAGTATATCTGCCAGAAACTTTATGCTGGACTGAGGGTCCTCCAGACCACAACATTCTTATTAAACAACGGGACCGCTGGGCACGTGGTCTATGGGAGACAATGAGCATTCACAAAAAATTATTTCTCAATCCAAAATACCGGTTTATGGGAATTCTTTTCTATCCATACTGGCTATTTTTTGAGTTTGGTGCACCCATCATAGAATTTTTAGGATTGATTTGCATCATAGCCTTTAGTTTTCTGGGATGGATCAATTGGCACTCAGCTATTCTGCTGTTCACGTTGGTATATCTTATAGGATGCCTTTTTTCAACAGCAGCGATTTTTATGTATGTGAAAAATTTTGACCATTATAACAAGCCTAAACAAATTGTTGAATTACTTCTGGCAGCTTACCTCGAACCATTTTTATACCATCCGGTATTACTTTATGGACAAATGAAAGGTTATTATAAAAAGCTTTTTGGTATTAAATCGGGTTGGGGTGTAATGACCAGAAAGGGCTTTAAAGTTTCGGATACCTAGAAGCGATAACGATAACTCACTCCTGCAAGGAATTGTTTCCCTTTATTATTTTGATCAATATCTTCAATTAAATAACCTCCGCTAATCTGGAAGACATGATGAATTCCTATCATCTTATTAAGTCCCAGATTCAAATAATAAGCATCCAAACCGGGGTTTTCCTGAACCTGCGTAAAGATGGTCTTTTCATCAGGAGAAATACCACTACCAATACGCCCGAAAAGATAGTTATCGATATCTTTAAAATAATAGCGGATATTAAACTGATAGTTCTGTACCATTTGATTCATCCTTTTCGGGCCTATAAAAGATCTCAGGTTAAGGTAAAATTTTCCCGTATAGGTTGTAAGCCCAATTATTCCTGTAAAATAATCTTTGTCCCCAAAATGAAGTACTCTTCCCCCGGTTTCAGCTTCAAGGGTTTTAAGGAAATTAATAAAAACTGAGGCGCTTCCTCTAAAATCTGGATAGATATCACCATTGGAAAAGCCAGCGGTCAATTGAGCATAGACTTTATCACTAAAAACAGGATACGACTCTAGCTCATATAAATATCCCTGATCGTATGAACGATCAGTATAGAGTACTCTCCCAATTAATGCCGTACGGTTAAAATAATGAAGATATTCTGCACTTATTGAATTCCAGGGATCATTACGGGAATAAGCTTGGTCGAAATGAATATATTGATAGTTGACCCCAATCTCGTCTGAAACGGTTCTTGTAAGTATATTCTGAAGCTGATATCTGAGGTCCTTATCTAAATCGCTATTTTGAAACAAATTCATCGCAATTTCCCTTGCTTCTTTGGGTTTACCTGCTTTTAGATACAATGAAGACTTCAATAGTTTCAAATGATTGGAGGGACTGATTTTTTTTCCCAGTTCTTCCAGGTATGCTAAACGTGCTTCTATTTCAGGATACATCATGGTTTGTCGTTCAGCCAGTTCCTGAACGCCTGGATATTCTGGAGCGTTTTGTAAAAGATAGAAAATATCATTTTCTGCTTTTTTAAAATCTTTTACAGCCCAGGCGTTGCGGACCCTAAGTACCCGAATGTCATGATAATCTTTGGCAAGTTCAAGACCTCTATTGGTATATTTTAATGAAAGCTGATAGTTTTGATTTTTATATAACTCAAGCGCTTTAAAGTATATACTATCAGTATTCGTATCATCGATTTCCTGAGAAAAAAGAGAAAAGCTTCCTAGGAAAATTAGACAAATAAGAATAAATCGTTCAGTCGGCATAGGATATAGTAGATTAAATGAATTTCGGCTTAAATTTAAGAGAATATTTAATTGAAAAGAAAATACGTCTTAATTTGATTGTATATCCGTTTTTAGTCATAATAGTTATCTAGTCACCCTGTCCCGAAACTATCGCGATATTTCAGGGTCTCATTATCTAATTATCTAATTATCTAATGAGGATTTATAATATTTTAAGATTCTGAAACAAGTTCAGAATGATGCTCTTTATTAAATTAGGATACTTTACGGACAATCAATAAATTGATACTTCAAACTAAAATTGTGAAAGTATACCTTCTTTTTATTTTAAGCATGATTCCAGTGAGTTTTTACTCTCAGAAATCTTGTATTGATTTTGGGGAATCTATCTTATGTTATCAGAAATTTGGAACCGGAGATCCTGTTCTTGTTATCAATGGTGGTCCCGGGATGAGTAGCGAAGGTTTTATTCCTTTAGCAGAATTACTTTCTGAAAATAATACCACTATCATTTACGATCAAAGGGGAACGGGTGATTCAAAACTTAAAGTTTTAGACAGAACGACGATCACTATGGATGTGATGGTTGAAGACATTGAAGTACTCAGGAAGAAGCTGGGTTATAAAAAATGGATTGTTCTTGGGCATTCTTTTGGTGGAATGCTTGCTTACGCCTATGCAGCTAAATATCCTGAGAGGCTAAGCGCGATGATCCAGTCTCATTCCGGAGGTATGGATCTGGACCTTTTAAATTCTTTAGATGTTACTTCAAGATTAAGCGAAGTACAAAGGGATTCTCTAAGCTACTATTCGGTTATTATAAGCCAGGGCGATACTTCCCATGCAACTGCTTTAAAAAGAGGAGAATTACTGGCGAATGCTTATTTATACAAAAAAAAACATCTGCCTCAAATCGCGGAAAGGCTCACCCAGGGAAATTCCCGGATAAACTCACTTTTATGGACCGATATGCGGCTGAATAAATTTGATACCAAAACAGAGATGCAGGATTTTAATAAACCTGTTTTAATTTTACAGGGGAGAAATGAAGTCGCACCGGTGAGCGTTGCAGAAAAAGCTCATGAAGTTTTACCAAATTCAAAATTAGTAATCATGGATAAATGTGGCCATTATGGCTGGCTGGAAAGGCCTGATATTTATCTTTCTGAAGTGCGGAAATTCTTAGCTAATAATTCCGAAAATTAAAAAGCCGCTCCTGGAAGCGGCTTTTTAATTCTATTAATTAATGTATATCCGTTTTTAGTCATAATAGTTATCTCGTCACCCTGAATTTATTTTAGGGTCTCATTTTATAATGACGATTTTAAGATTCTGAAACAAGTTCAGAATGACGCACTTTATTAAATTATGATACTTTACGGACAATCAATATTAATTACCATATTTTCACTCTTTCTTCTTCAGCAAGATATAAACTATCCTCCGGAGAAACATCAAAGGCTTCATAGAAAGCAGGTATATTTCTTACCACCCCATTCACTCTGAATTTAGCCGGGGAGTGCGGATCTGTACTAATCTGGCGTCTTATAGCTTCATCGCGGGCCTTAAGTAACCATGCCTGTGCATAGCCAAGAAAAACACGTTGTTTTGCAGTAAATCCATCAAGTACAGGACCTTCTTCACCATCAAGAGACATTTGATAAGCCTTGTATGCGATACCAAGTCCGCCAAGATCTCCAATATTTTCACCTAATGTAAATTTTCCATTTACGTTCACGCTGTCTATAGCTTCAAACTTATCATACTGGCCAATTAAAGCCCCGGTTCGTTTTTCAAATTCTTCACGGTCTTTATCGGTCCACCAGTTACGCATAGTACCGCTACCATCAAATTTACTTCCCTGATCATCGAATCCATGACCAATTTCGTGGCCAATAACGGCTCCAATGGCTCCATAATTTACGGCATCTTCGGCTTCAAGATTAAAGAAAGGAGGTTGCAGGATCGCAGCAGGAAAAACAATCTCGTTTAAAGTAGGGTTGTAATAGGCATTTACGGTTTGAGGAGTCATTCCCCATTCATCTCTGTCTATAGGACCACCCAGTTTATCGATTTCTTCCTGATACTGAAATTCCGAGGACCTTTTCAGGTTTCCATAAAGCTCGTCTTCAGAAATATTAAGATCAGAATAATCTTTCCATTTATTGGGATATCCAATCTTAGGATTGATCTTACTCAATTTATCAAGAGCCTGTTCCTTGGTTTCTTCACCCATCCAGTCCAGCTCGGTGATACTTTCCTTATATGCCTTTTTTAAATTCTCAACCATTTTTTCCATTCTCTGTTTAGCTTCAGGCGGGAAATGCTTTTCAACATATACTTTACCAACAACTTCTCCCAGATTATTATTAACAACGCCAACTCCTCTTCTCCATCTTTCGCGTTGTTCCTGGGTTCCACTTAGCTCCTTACTGTAGAAATTGAAATTCTGATCGTCCAGAGCAGTTGTTAACTGACTGGCTTTTGCATCCAGAAGACTCCATTTTAAATAAGTTTTCCACGTGTCTAAAGAATTAGATTCGATAATCTTGTTTAGATTCTTTGTGTAATCAACCATAGCAATCACAATAGAATCTCTGTCTATTTGCGCCTTGTTCAGGTAGGTAGAAAGGTCAAAGTCGGGAAGCAGTTTTGTGGCTTCCTCTTGTGAATAAACATTATAAAGGTTAGAAAGGTTTCTGGTGTTTTCTTTCTGCATGTGCTGTTGTGCAAGGCTTTTCTCCAGTGCCATAACAGTTTGAGCGGCTTTTTTGCCATTTTCCCATCCTGCCAGATCAAACATTTTTTCGATATGCTCTACATATTTAGCCCTGATCTCTTTAGAACGGGCATCAGTAGCTAGATAATATTCCCTATCAGGTAGTCCGAGTCCGCTTTGTGCCAGGTAAACGGTATATTGATCGGGGTTTTTGAAATCCTGATAAATAAAAGATCCCAGTGGAACATTGATACCATTCTTATTCGCATAGGCGAAATAGCCGGCAAGATCTTCAGGGCTGGAGATAGCATTTATTTTATCAAGATCTTCCATCATAGGAGAAGTTCCCAGTGAATCCCGTAAGTCCATATTCATATAGGAAGCATAAAGATCACCCACTTTTTGTTCTGCAGAGCCTTCTTCGAAATCACCTTCCGCAGAATTAATGATAATTTCTTTAACGGCTTCTTCTGCTTTTTCGTGAACCATATAACCAACACCATAGCTGGCCTTATCGGCAGGGATTTCATTTTCTTCCATCCACTTGCCATTTACATATGCATTAAAATCATTGCCGGGACTAACCGTGGTGTCCATATTCTTAATAAGAATACCCGATTTTAATTCCTGATCATCAGCCGAAGCCATTTTTTTATCATTGTCGCACGCAATAATGGCGGCAAGGCAGAGAACGCCAAATGACAGATTTATAAGGTTTTTCATAATTTAATTTTAAGATAGTATTAAAGGTTAGTAGTTTATTCTAAAGAATGTTACATTAAGGCCTAAAATAGTTAATTTTTTAATATGAATACATGAAAATCAGTGATGTAAGTAGCTTTTGGAGATTATCTAACGGGGTAAAAATGCCTTACCTGGGACTTGGAGTTTATAAAGCTAAAAATGGAGATGAAGTTAAGAAGGCTGTTTCTTCAGCGCTGGAAAATAGATATCGTCTAATAGATACCGCACAGTTTTATAAAAATGAAAAGGGAGTGGGAGAGGCCATTAAAAATTCGGGTATTCCCAGAGAAGAAATATTTCTTACCACCAAACTCTGGATAGATGATCAGGGAACGGAAAA
>JAGXII010000160.1 GCA_024635735.1 Christiangramia sp.
GTTCACCGCTTCATCCTTTTTATCCATTTTAAAAGCGATAAAATTGGCATAATCTATCTGCAGGTTTAAAGTTTCGGCAGTATATCCAAATTCGCCAAGTAGGTCCTTAAAATCCTTTTCTATTTTAGAATAATCGGAAGCGGTTGCGTTTTCCAGTTTTAGATTTATTAGAAAATGCCTTGCCTGTAAGTTAAAAGTTGGCGAAGGAGACTCTTCAATAGCGTAACTAATGATTTTCTCGGCATCTTCATAGGCTTTCGCATCTTTGGCCATCAGGGCCAGGTTAAGAATTCCCTGCAGGCTGTTATTTCCACGCTTAAAGATCGCCCGTTCCTGAGCAAAGGCTTTTCCAAACTGCTTTTGCTGAACAAAAAGCCAGCTCAGCATCTCATTGTATAAAAGTGACGGATTCTCCTGCAGTCTTTTCAGCAGCAGTTTCCTGAAAATAACATTAGGCTCGCTCTCGGGATCTTCGGTAATGTACCTGCTGAATTCCCGGTTTGCCATCCCGTAGAACTTCATGTCATCTTCAATAAGATCCAGATAATTGTCGAACATTTCCTCCACTTTTCCCTGCTCCCCATAGATCCTTGCCAGCTGTAAGTTGTAATTTCTATCGCTACTGATATCCATTGCACGCTCGTAGGCCTTTGCGGCATATTCCAGGAGATTATACTGCTCAAATCCCCGTGCTATGGAATAGGCAAAATTAGGCCTGCCTTCTATAGATTGCAGCGCTTCATCGTAGAACTGAGTGGCTCTTTCAGATTTATTCTGAAGTTCAAAATTATGGCCAATATCTATAAGAATAGAAGGATTATTAGCTGAATTATTAAGTCTGTCCATCAGCAATTTTTCCGCGGAATTGAAATCCTCCAGTTGCTGAAATGAGGAAACAAGCCCGCCAAAATAAATAGGATTACCGGGGCTCTCTTCATAAAGGCGCTGATAAATCTTCAATGCCTTTTCATATTCCCCCTGATCAAAAAAGTTCTTCGCCAGTTGCTCATTTTGTGCAAACCCAACACAACCGGCTATCAACCAAAGTGCTATAAAAATAAAACCGCGCATATGTAAATATAAACATTTGCGCAGTTTTACAAATATTAGAAATCGACCTTATTTTGGAAGGTTTTTAGTCTATTTTGTCGAAGCCACAGTAGGGACGAAGCACCTCGGGAATATTAATTCCATCTTCCGTTTGATAATTCTCAAGAATACCCGCAAGAATTCGCGGAAGTGCCAAAGCACTGCCATTAAGGGTATGAGCCAGCTCTTTCTGATTCTCTTTATTCCTGAAACGAAGCTTTAATCTGTTAGCCTGATAAGTCTCAAAATTAGATACCGAACTAACTTCAAGCCAGCGATCCTGAGCCGTTGAAAACACCTCAAAGTCATAAGTCAGGGCTGAAGTAAATGTAATATCTCCCCCACAAAGACGAAGAATCCTGTAAGGCAATTTTAGTTCCTTCAACAGATTTTTAATATGCTCCACCATATTATCCAGTGCCTTATAAGAATTTTCAGGCGTCTCAAGCCTTACAATCTCCACTTTATCAAATTGATGCAGGCGATTAAGGCCACGAACATGAGCCCCGTATGATCCGGCTTCTCTTCTGAAACAAGGAGTATACCCCGTACAAAGCACAGGAAAATCCTTCTCATTCATCAGGTTATCGCGAAACATGTTGGTGATAGGCACCTCAGCGGTAGGAATAAGGTAGAGATCATCTTCGGTAACATGATACATCTGGCCTTCCTTATCGGGCAACTGTCCTGTTCCAAATCCCGAGGCTTCATTCACCATTAAAGGCACCTGATATTCGGTGTAACCGGCATCAGTTGCTTTTTCGAGGAACCAGGTGATCAGGGCTCGTTGCAATCTCGCTCCCTTTCCTTTATAAACAGGGAAACCTGCACCGGTGATCTTATTACCAAGCTCAAAATCTATGATATCGTATTTCTTTGCCAGTTCCCAGTGAGGGAGCGAACCTTCAGCAAGTTTTGGAATATCGCCATCGCGAAATACTTCTTCATTATCTTCTTCTGAAACTCCTGCCGGCACTGAATCATGCGGAATATTAGGAATTGTATAAAGCAGTTTCTGAAGTTCCTCAATACTCTGAGTGAGCTTTTCAGAAAGTTCTTTGGATTCTTCTTTAAGCCTGCCGGTCTTTTCCTTTAGCAAATTGGCCTTCTGATGCTCACCATTCTTAAAAAGCAAACCTATTTCTTTGGAAAGCTTATTGGAACTCGCAAGTGTATCGTCCAGCTGAGCCTGAGTAGTCCTTCTGGTCTCATCCAGGCTTAATACCTGTTCAAAAATTTCGGGAGCATCATAATTCCTTTTTTTAAGGGCTTTGATGTATGCTTCTTTATGCTCTGCAATATTAGAAACCTGTAACATGAGGTTATATATTTATTTTCCGTTAGATTTTTTCTGAGGAGCAAATGTAACAAAAGCAGGCAACAAATTCAGCCTGCTTTAATTCGAAAAACTTTGAAATAAGGATTAGCCTTTCCTGAGATTTTCCAGCTTTTCCTGTGAGGTCTGCAAAACCGGATGCCCGGTTTTCTTCGCGATCTCCACGGCTTTTTGAAAAGCTTTTCTGGCTTCATCTTTCTTTTGCATTATTCTTTCGAATTCAGATTATCGAGATCGGTTTGATAGAACTCCCATTCCGGATCGCCGGTTGCTTTTACCAGCTCAAGGGCTTTCTCGTAATTTTTTCTGGCTTTTTCTATTTCTCCCTTTTCCTCATAAGCCATGGCCAAAGTTGAATAGGCATTAAAAGAATCAGGATAATGCTCCGTATTGTATTTAAAGGCTTTTACCGCGGCATCCAGAAATTCGGGTTCCTTCATAAGATCAAAGCCCAGATCTGTCATCGCGTTTTCCCTGCTCACTTCAAATCCATATTTTTCTGAAAGTTTTGAGTAATACGCCTCCACATCTGCCATCACTTTTTCAGGTCCTCCTTTTGCAATGATCTCTTCCTTCGTTTCCGGGCCTTCATATTGCAAATCCTCAAAGATGAATTTTAGTCCGTTATAAATAGAAGGGTAGCTAACAGTTCCATGAGTGTAATCAAACATTGGATCAAACATGAACTTCAGGTCTACATTTTTATGCTGATGGATATAAGATTTAAATTTACCCGCGAGGATATAAGTATTCCCAAGCATCGTTCCTCCTTCATTGGCGATGCTCATATAAAATTTAGAGCTGATATCCTCATGATCTTTCAGCACCTCGTCCAGCTCTTTTTCAAAGATTTTATTCTCGTACCACAAACTCGGACTGATCGTTAAATAAGCCTCAAAAAGTTCAGGATTTTTAAAAAAGGTATACGCGTTGAAGAGTCCGCCAAGAGAATGCCCCACCAGAATTTTATAAGGCGCGGTACGGTAATTCTTATTCACATAGGGAATGAGTTCTTTTTCCAGAAAATAGGTAAATCTGTCTGCTCCGCCCGCATTGGGAAGTCTCTTTTTACTGCCCTCGTCCAGAATTTCAGTTCCGGGAGTGAGGTCACGATTACGCCTGGTATTTCTAATGCCTATTATGATCATATCAGGAATTAACTCATTTAGAACCAGACTTTGTAAAGTACCTACAGCTTTATCAAATTTATAATAGCTGTCCAGCACATACATTACAGGATAGGTTTTCTGACTGTTTTCATAATTTTTGGGCGAATGGATATCCAGCAATCTATCCTCATTCTGAATTTCTGAATGAAAGCTAATCGTTTTACCAATTACAATATCGTTCTGGCCAATTGCCGTGAAACCTGCAATCAGAAATAAGAATACTACTTTAAATCTCATGAAGTGAGTTTTGGGGAGTTAGGTATTTAAAACTAGGAATTTATTCTTTAGCAGATGGTAAAATCCAGTCGTTGTGTTTAAAATGATGCCATTTTTCGGCCGCAAGATCCACTTTCGGATTAATTAGCGGCTTATACGAAGCCCCGTTAACACTTATTTTCCCGTCAACATATACCTCAACATCTTTTCCCTTTCTGGCGTATTCGTCTTCAAGCCGCTGCGCGAATTGCCAGATCATATCGGGCTTCGAAGGAATGGCGCGTAACTGTTTGCGGGAAAGATAGTTTTCATTCTCAACGAAAATAGTGTCTGTAGTGCCTTTTTCGACCACTTTAAAGCCAGCCCTTCCGCTCTTTCCCCTCAGCATCATTCTCCAGCTTAGACGGTGACCTTCCTCGGTCCATAAAACATCATCTTTAAAGAACCAGTGTCTTAGCGGAAGCGCCAACTGAACGATGAACCAGATTGCGGTTATGGTGACAAACGCATTTCTCCAGGACGGGATTATAACTTCTTCCCTGTTATAGAATTCTTTCTTTCCGCGAAGGAATAGTTTATTGACTTTTTCGGCAGGGAAAAAGAAAATTATGAAGGCCAGGGAGAGGTAAGGGAAAATACCTATATGGAAAATAAAGCTATTGAAAAGATGAAAGAAAATAGCGGCGATAAATGCAGGCAGCCTTGTTCTTTTCCAGAGGAATAAAGGAACGATCAATAAATCGAAAAGCATCCCAAAATAAGCGATCACATATTTGACCCACCACTTCTGAAGAAAGTCTCCCACCAGCCAGTAATCGTATTTAGTTTTCATCAATATTGCCGGGAAACTTCCATCCAGCCAGTCGGGATATATTTTTGCCACCGAAGCGTAGGTATAAACTATCCATAACTGCAGTACGATAATAAGCCAGACCCATCGGGGCATGGAAATTCTGCTGATCTCAGGTTTTATTTTAGCGTCCAGGGAAAACCAGCGGTTCGCCGGCAGGAAGCAAAAAATAAAACACAGCAGCATTAAGAGGTAATAATGATTGTTATAGGATGATTTTTGCATTAAATAGACTGCAGACCACATAAGGGTATAGGCAATAATGCTCAGCCGGTATTTAAGCCCCAGCATGATCATAAGTCCGAAAGTTCCCATAATCGCAAAGAACCAGATCATCCCGTTACCGGGAAGCGGCTGTAAAAATTCAAAACCTATAAAATTGAAGGTAAAATCGGGTTCCATCATGGTACGTCTTACCCAACCCGAAAAAATAGCTCCGAAAGCTTCAATGGTCAGTAATAAACCGAAAAGTGCACGAAAAACTACGAGTGCAGAATTATCGATTCGTTTAAAGAGCCACCTGTCAAGCATAGTTGTCTTTAATATACTGCCTGGAAAATGCCTGATCTTGTTTCATAGCGGTCTTAAGATCCTGAACAGAGTCGAATTTCTTCTCGTCCCTGATCCTCACCAGTAATTCTATTTGAAGGTATTTGCCATAGAGATCCTTGTCGAGATCAAAGAAAAAGCTCTCGATCGTCTTTTCCTTTCCACCCACGGTAGGATTTGTACCAATATTCATCATCCCGAAAACAGGTTCTCCATCTATCATACAACGCACCACATAAACTCCGTTTTTTGGAATGAGTTTGTATTCTTCTTCCACCTCGAGATTGGCGGTAGGGAAGCCCAGATCTTTTCCAATTCCACGGCCTCTGACGATAGTGCCTGTTACTGTAAAAGGATGTTGGAGGTAAAGATTAGCTCTTTCCACACGGCCATCCATCAAAGCCTTACGGATCTTTGTAGAGCTCACCGCGACTTCTTCTATTTCCTGCTGCCCTATCTCTTCCACCTCAAAACCAAATTCTTCCCCGAATTGCTTCAGGTCATTGATATCGGCAGTACGATTGCGGCCAAAACGGTGATCGTATCCAATAATGATCTTTTTGGCTTTTAGTTTATTTACAAGGATATCCCGTACAAATTCCAAAGCGGTAAGTCTCGAAAACTGGTGTGTAAAAGGATGAATTACCAGATGGTCTATTCCAGTTTGTTCCAGGAGCTGCTTGCGTTCCTCGATGGTATTGATAAGCTGGATCCCGCTTTCTTTTTGAAGCACCATTCGAGGATGCGGGAAAAAAGTGAGCACTACAGAATCCAGATTATTGGCCTTGGCAGCATTTACAAGCCTTTCTATAATTTTGCGATGACCTGCATGAACCCCGTCAAAAGTTCCTATAGTAACCACAGTTTGCCTTTCACAACTAAATGAATTGGCTCCTTTATATTCTTTCATTTAAATAAAATTTACCAATAACAGATTCCTTTTACGGTCAAAATATTGGTATCGAGTTCCTTGTTTAATGCTATTTTCCGTTGAATGCGTTCATAGTATTGTTCACACCCGCGGTTCCGAAAGATAAAATAAGCTCTGCAGAAGTTTCAAGTCGTTCCTGCATTTTACTTAATTCTTCTTCCCCCCATTCTCCCAGTACGTAATCTATTTGCTGGCCTTTAGAGAATTCATCGCTTATCCCAAATCTAAACCTGTTGTATTTAGTGGTATTTAGCTGCGCCTGAATATCCTTGAGTCCATTATGGCCTCCGTCACTGCCTTTGGTTTTTAACCGAAGGGTGCCAAAAGCCAAATTAAGATCATCTGTCACTACCAGTAAATTTTCCAGAGCTATTTTCTCTTTCTGCATCCAGTAATTAACGGCTTTTCCACTCAAATTCATATACGTGCTTGGCTTAAGAAGTATAAAAGTTCGCCCTTTAAATTTAAAGCTCGCTACATCTCCAAGTTTCTGAGTTTCAAAAGTCACTTCCTTTTTGCGGGCAAGTTCATCCAGGACCTTAAAGCCTATATTATGTCGGGTATGTTCATCTTTAGGGCCAATATTTCCCAGGCCAACGATCAAAAATTTCTTCATAGGATCTGTTTTCTCCGCGGTTTTCTTTTTACCTAAAATTTTTCCGAAGAATGAAAGCATCCAAATTTGTTTTGGTAAAGATAAAATTTATCAGATACTTTTTAAATCAGAAAAGGTTACCGGGCAACATAAATTGATTTAAATAAAAAAGCATTCCGGATTCCGGGATAAACCGGAAGGGAATGCTTTAATATTATAAAAGACTAAAAATTACTCTTTAGTATCTTCTCCTTCTTTTACTGCTGCTTCGCTATCAACTTCAGAAGCTGGTACTTCATCTGCTGCTACTTCATCTTCGTCTTCATCTTCATCCAGAAGTTCAACAAGATTACGTGAAGTTCTTACCTGGCAAATTACAGTGTTATCTGGGTGCTGGATTACATAGTCTTTACTATCTACTCCGGTTACATAAAGCTTCTGACCGATTTTAAGTTTGGTCACGTTAGCCACGATGTAATCTGGTAGGTCTCCAGGCAATCCTCTTACCTTAAGACGACGAAGGTTGTAACGAAGTACACCACCGTTCTTAACCCCTCTTGCGATACCTTCGGTATGAATCGGGATTTCCATGGTAATAGGTTTGTCCTCAAAGATCTGATAGAAATCCATGTGCAGGATAGAATCTGTTACAGGATGAAATTGGATATCCTGCAGGATCGCGTCAAAAGATTCTCCACTTTTTAATTTGATTTTCACAGTGTGTACATCTGGTGTATACACTAAATTCTGAAACGCTATTTCCTCTGCTGCAAAGTGTAGTGGATCACCTTCTACCCCGTACAATACGCAAGGAACCTGTCCAGCATTACGCAGTGCTTTCGTTGCCTTCTTGCCTACGCTTTCTCTTTTAGATCCGTTGATCGTAATTGATTTCATTATAAATTAATTTTGGTTAACAAATGTCGTCATGTTCTGGTATGAACCGCCTTCATTTGCGTAAAAAATTTCTGGCTGCAAAAGTAAACCTTTTTATTTATCTATAAAATCCTGAAGCATAAAAGTTTGGTGGAAGTTAGAAGGGAGATATTAGAATTTTGATTTACAGTCGGCAGTGGATTTTTTTTTCAAATAATGGTCTTTTTAAGTACCTCAGAACGAATAAGGTAAAAACGTCATTGGAAACGCAGGGAAGCAATCTCAACTGGGGACTGCTTCGCTTTCACTCGCAGTGACGTGCTCAGTTACATCGTACTTCTTAATTCTCAATACTCACTTCTAATTACTCAATACTACCTTAGCAACCGTCATTGCGAACGCAGGGAAGCAATCTCATCTGGAGACTGCTTCTCCGCCAGAGGCGGATCGCAGTGACGTTCCTTGTTACCTTGTACTTCTCACATCTTATTTCTAACTTCTCAATACTCAATACTCACTACTAACTTCTCAATACTCATTTCACATTCCCTTACCATACTTTCCCCTTAATTTTAAGTAAATTGAAACCACAAGTGAATGAAAGGCCATGACAAATTTTTCTGATAACGAATCGCCTACTAAACGAATAGCAGCCATAGACCTTGGTACGAATTCTTTTCACGCCGTTCTTGTGGATATCTATCCCGACGGGAGTTTCCGAACGATAGACAAATTAAAGGAAATGGTAATCCTGGCCGAAAAAGGTATGGAGAACCACCTTAGTGAAGATGCCATGCAACGCGGACTTGATGCTCTTAAGCGTATCAAATTCCTGTGTGACAGTCAGGGGGTGGATGAGATCCTGGCATTTGCCACCAGCGCCATCAGGGAAGCCCGGAACGGAGGGGATTTTATCCAGCGGATGATAGACGAGGTAGATATCAAGGCGCGGGCGATCTCCGGAAAAATGGAGGCTGAAATGATAGGCTATGCCATTAGACACAGCATCGCCATGGATGAAGAAATGGTGCTTATGGTGGATATTGGTGGCGGAAGCGTGGAATTTATAGTGGGAAATAAAGATGAATTTATCTATTACAAAAGTCTGAAACTGGGAGTGGCGAGAATGGCCGCGAAATTTGTGAGTTCAGATCCTATTTCTGAAAAAGAGATCAAAGCGCTGCGCAAGCATTATCGCAAAACATTAAGCGAAGTGGGCAAACTCCTCAAAGAACATTCGGTGAAGACCATTATTGGCTCTTCGGGAACCATGGAGAATATCGCCGCGATGGTGGCAAGCCGGAATTCCCTAAACGCTTCTATCACCTTAAATGAACTTGTATTTCATGACGACGAGTTCCTTCCGTTCTACGGGAAATTCATTAATAAGAATCGCAAAGAGCGCTTAAAGGAAAAGCAACTGGAAGAAAAAAGGGTGGATATCATCAATCCGGGAATGGTATTGCTTCATTTTCTGATTGACGAATTCAATATTCAGAATATAAAAATTTCTGAAGCCGCCTTGCGTGACGGCATGATTCTGGATTTTATAAATAAAGAGAAATACACCTTACCGCTGGTGGCCAATTTCCCCGATCCACGGAAGCGCAGTATCTATGAACTGCTCAGGAAAAGCAACTGGATGGAGCAACATTCCACGCACGTCGCGAATTTGGCTATGCAGATATTTGACGTATTCCAGGAGGAGCTGAAGCTGACGGATAATGACCGGGAATTGCTCAATTATGCCAGCCTGATGCATGATATTGGCTATTATATCTCCTATAGAAAACATCATAAACACGCGCTTTACCTCATCAGGTATTCAGACCTTCGGGGTTTTACCGAAGATGAGATCAATATCATGGCTAATGTGGCGCGATATCATCGCAAGTCCACCCCCAAGAAAAGACATATCAGGTACAAAGAACTGGATAAACCCCTGAGAAAACGGGTTAAGAAATTATCGGCAATCCTGAGGCCAGCCGACGGACTCGACCGGAGTCATTATCAAAATGTGACCAAACTGGAGATACAGAATGGCCACGAAAAAGTGAAATTCCTGATCACCACCCAGGGAGATCCTGAACTGGAGATCTGGGGTGCTGAAAGAAAATCGAAACTTTTTGAGGAAGTCACTGGTAAGGAGTTAGAGATTTACGCTGTTGAAAAGTAAAAGCATTGCCTTATCTTATTCGTCATCCTGAACTTGATTCAGGATCTATCCACACTTCGACAAGCTCAGTGTGACAGATGGAAACCTTCGTACTTCGAAAAGCACACTTCGACAAGCCGGATTCGTGCGCCACACTTCGACTCCGCTCAGTGTGACAGGGTTGCTTGGTTGTACTTCGTCATCCTGAAC